>JBIPOX010000242.1:0-3411 GCA_044378785.1 Novosphingobium sp. | reverse complement strand
TTGCTCGAGGTATAGGCAGTGACATAGGCGTAACCCCTGAAGGCGGTTGCCGACGAGATGTTGACGATCGCCCCGTCGCTAGCCAGCAGGTGCGGCATCGCCGCCTGGCTGAGGAAGAAAGGCGCGCGCACGTTGACGCCGTAGATGAAGTCCCAGTTTTGCGGCGTGACATCGGCCAACGGCTCGATCCTGAGCACGCCGGCAATGTTGCACAGCGCATCGAGCTTGCCCATCTGCGCCACTGCCGCGTCGATGACCGGAGCGCAATTGGCCGGATCGAGCAGGTTGGCGACATGGGTGACGATCTTGCCACCAGACAGCTCGCGGGTTTCGGCAAGCCCTGCCTCGTTCTGGTCGACGCCGAAAACATTCGCGCCGCCATTGGTAAAGGCAAGCGCGAGCGCGCGACCGATTCCCGAAGCCGCGCCAGTCACCACGACCGCAAGGCCGTTCACATCAATATTCATGGATGGGTCTCCCTTGGACCGGATTTCCGGTTATACCTTTATTTCGCCAGCGGGCATCGCCGCGACGATCTCGTCGGCGCGCTTGCGGAACATCTCGAGCGTCGATTCGTGCGAGGGGATGATCCAGAACACGCGTTTTTGCGATTCGCGGAAGATCACGTCGGCGATCTGGTCGGGGCTGGCCATGGAGGCGAGATAGTCCTCCACTGCCTTGTCGCCGCCCTGCGCGCGGTATTCCTCGATGCGCCCGCGCGTGATCGAGGTGTCGGCGCGGCTCGGCGCGACCACCGAAACGCCGATCTCGCTTTGCGCCATCATCAGCTCGATCCGCAGCGAATCGACAAAGCCCCAGACGCCGTGCTTGGCCGCGACATAAGGCGCGATGCCGGGCGCGGCGAGGAAGCTCGCCTGCGAGCCAGTGACCACTACCTGGGCCGGGCCGCCGCGCTTCATCAGCCGGGGCACGAAGGCCTTGCACATGTGCACCGGCCCCATCAGGTTGATCTTCATCACCTTGTCGAACATGTCGAGGTCGGGGTCGATCGCAGATGTAATGCCGTGGATTCCGGCATTGGCGAAAACGAAGGCGAGCGAATCGCCAGCGACCTTGACGACATCTTCGGCAAAGGCATCGACCTGCGCAAAGTCGCCCATGTCGACTACTGGCGCATAGACCTTCGCGCCTTTGGCGGAGAGCTCGTCGGCCACTGCCTTGAGACCCTCGGCGTTGATGTCGGTGATGACCAGCATGGCACCCGCATCGGCCAGTTGCCGCGCCAGCGAGCGGCCGATGCCGCTGGCCGCGCCGGTGACTACTGCCGTCCTGCCTTTGGGGTCGAGGGTATCGGTCATGTCCTGCTCTCCGTGCTTGTCCGCCCGGTCCGGTCCCTACCGCTGGGACCGGCTTGGCCGTTGTGGCCAGCGGTTGATTTGTTCTTGCGCATATTCATATTTACGGAATTGGCACAACAGGCAAGTGGCTGGCTTGCGATGCTTCGCGCCGTCGGCGAAAGGATAGTCGGGAGTATTGCAGGCGCGGCACGCCGGTTTCAACACCGGGTCCGTCTGCGGTTTGTCTGGCCCAATTGCCGGGCTTGTGTCACGGACCGGAAAGCGGGCATCAAGCCCGGTGGGATCGATCTGAAAGAAGCAGCGAAGCGATGAGCGAAACCAATCAAACGATGACCCCCGAAGAAGTCATAGCGAAGTACCGGGCCGAAGCGGCCAAGCGGCTGCGCGCCGACGGTACGGCGCAATACACCGAGCTGACCGACGCCTTTGCCGAGTTCGACCGCGATCCGTTTGTCGAACCCGGCTTCACCCGCGATCCTGTGATCGAGGAAACCGATGTCGTCGTGATCGGTGCGGGAATTGGCGGGCTGACCACGGCAGTGCGACTGGTCAAGAAGGGCGTGACCAATATCCGCATTCTCGACCGCGCGGGCGATTTCGGCGGCACCTGGTACTGGAACCGCTATCCCGGCTGCATGTGCGACGTCGAAGGCTACGTCTACATTCCGATGCTTGAGGAAACCGGCTTCATGCCGAGCGAGAAATATTCCAAGGCGCCCGAGATTTTCCGGCAGTGCCAGCTGCTCGGCGAAAAGTTCGATCTCTATTCCAAGGCTCTGTTCCAGACCGAGACCCACGAGGCGCACTGGGATGAGGAGGCCAGGCGCTGGACCGTGACGACCGATCGCGGCGACGTGCTCAAGGCGCGCTTCATCGTCGTTGCCGGGGGAATCCTGCACAAGGCCAAGCTGCCGCGCATTCCCGGTTTCGAACTCGTCGAGGGCCCCAAATTCCACGCCTCGCGGTGGAACTATGCGGCAACCGGTGGTGGGCCGACCGAGGTGCCGGACCGGCTTGGCGACAAGACCGTGGCGATTGTCGGCACTGGCGCCACTTCGGTTCAGGTCGTGCCGACGATCGCTCCGGTCACCAAGCAGGTCTATGTCGTGCAGCGCACGCCCTCGGCGGTCGGCGTTCGCAACAATCGCCCGACCGATCCCGACTGGTTCTTCAACCAGAAGCCGGGCTGGCAGGAAGAGCGGATGTGGAATTTCACCGCGATGACTTCGGCTTTGCCGCTCGATCAGGACATGGTCGGCGATGCCTGGACCGAGGTCTATCGCGGAGAGATGGCTTTCGGCGGGCCGGACAAGACCAGGATGTCGAACGAAGATCGGCTGCTCGCCGATATCGGCATCATGGATCGCTGGCGCAGCCGGATCGAGCAGACGGTCAAGGATAAGGAAACTGCCGAAGCCCTGAAGCCCTGGTACGACATGTGGTGCAAGCGGCCTTGCTTCCACGACGAATACCTGGAGGCGTTCAACCGGTCCAACGTCAAGCTGCTCGATACTGACGGCAAGGGCATCGAGGCGATGACCAAGACCGGCATTGTCGTGCAGGGCAAGGAATATCCGGTCGACATCGTAGTCTTTGCAACCGGTTTCGAGACCGGGACGATGTACCGGAGCCGGATGCACTTCGAGCTCTACGGCAAGGGCGGCAAGAGCCTGTCGGAGGATTGGGGGGAGGGCACCCAGTCGCATACCCTGATGGGCCTGGTCTCGCGCGGCTTTCCCAACGCCTTTCTCTACAGCGCCGCGCAGGCCGGATTTGCCACCAGCATCGTCCACTCGCTGCAGGAACACGCCAAGCATGTCGCCGAGATCGTCAGCAAGATGAAAGAACGCGGTCAGACTACCATCGAGCCGACGCCGGATGCCGAGGAAGAGTGGTGGAACTGGATCCTCACCGGCATCGAGTATGGCTATGACCAGATGAAGGAATGCACGCCAAGCTGGCTCAACGGCGAGGGCAACCGCGATGCCTCCAAGATGAAGTCGATGATCTACCTCGGCCCGCTCCGGCACTATTCCGACAAGGTCGAGGAATGGCTCGACAGCGACATGCCGGGAGCTGAGTTCAGCTAGTA
>JBIPOX010000346.1:0-2598 GCA_044378785.1 Novosphingobium sp. | reverse complement strand
ACCGGCCCGCCGGGCCACTGTCGCTCAAGCCGCGCGACCGGGATCAGAACATCCGCCGCCTCGAACTGGTCGAGCACATTGCGCCACCACAGGCGGCTGCGCCGTCCCGCCTGCCCGGCCGAGAGGATCAGCGAATCGCCGCCGCCGCCAACCGCCCGCACATATTGGATCGGGCTGGCCGACGATTCGAAATTCGCCCAGGCGCGCTGCCATGCCCCCCTGACTTCGAAGACCTGCCGGACCCCGCCCGATTGCAGCACGGGCAGCACCAGCATCGGGGCAGAACGCATGCGCCCGGCCCCACCTTCGGTCGAAACGAACTGACCGGCCTTGGCGCGGTCGAAGATGACGCCGAGCTTGGCGATATAGCGGCGCGGGCCGAGCTGCTCGCGCTCGATCACGATCGCAGTGACCATCGCATCGAGCTGCGAGTCGGCCATTTTTGGGCCACCGCGCTTCCTCGGAATTGTCGGCATATTCGTTGACCTCGATGCCCGAGACCAGAATGTCCTGGGTCGTTGCCACCGGCGCGATTCCGCGCTCCCCCTCGATCTGCGCAATCAGCCTGCTAGCCGCAGCGATAGCGAGCGCGAGCAGCAGCGCACACACCAGCACACTGGCGAACCGCTTGACGCTCATCGCCGACCAATCGGGCCGCGAAACCGGGAGAAACAGGCTTGTCATCTGTCAGGTGACGGGCCTTTTGCCCAAACCACCATGGAAATCCAAGCGCGAATGCGCCAAGGGACTGGCGATGACATCCAAAAGGCCCTCTTACACCTACCAGCAGTCCGGCGTTTCGATCGACGCTGGCAACCGCCTGGTCAAGGCGATCGGACCACTGGTCAAGGCTACTGCCCGCCCCGGGGCTGATGCCGAGATCGGCGGGTTTGGCGGCTTTTTCGATCCGCGCGCGGCAGGCTATGCAGACCCCTTGCTGGTTGCCGCCAACGACGGAGTTGGCACCAAGGTTAAGCTGGCGATCGATCATGACCGCCACGACACAATTGGCCAGGACCTTGTCGCGATGTGCGTCAACGACCTGATCGTGCAGGGCGCTGAGCCGCTGTTCTTCCTGGACTATTTCGCTACTGGCGCGCTCGACACCGGCACTGCCGAGCGCGTGATCGCGGGCATCGCCGAGGGTTGTCGCATGGCTGGGTGCGCGCTGATCGGCGGAGAGACCGCCGAGATGCCGGGCATGTATGCAGATGGCGATTACGACCTTGCCGGTTTCTGTGTCGGCGCGGTCGAGCGCGGCGAGCAGTTGACTGGCGACAAGGTGCGCGACGGCGACGTACTGCTTGGCCTAGCTTCCACCGGGGTCCATTCCAACGGCTATTCGCTGGTGCGCAGGCTGGCAGCAGACAAGGGCTGGAAGATGGAACGCCCCGCCCTGTTCGATCGCGACCTGCTGCTGATCGATGCGCTGATCGAGCCGACCCGGATCTATGTGAAAAGCCTGCTGCCCACGATCCGCGCCGGGCGCGTGCATGCATTGGCGCACATTACAGGCGGCGGGCTGACCGAAAACGTGCCTCGCGTGCTGCCCGACGGCCTGCACGCCCGGATTGACGCGGGTGCCTGGGAGCAGTCGCGGCTGATGGCTTTCCTTCAGGCGCAGGGCAACATCGAGCCGGCCGAAATGGCACGCACCTTCAATTGCGGGATCGGCATGGTGCTGGCGGTCAGCGCCGATGAGGTCAGCGGACTTGTCGGGGACCTGACGCAGGCAGGCGAGACCGTCCACGTCATCGGTGCCATCGAGGCGGGCAAGCGCGGTTGTACGGTTTTCGGCAGCGGCGAAGACTGGTCGGGCCGCGAGCCATGGGAGACCGTGCACCTTGCCTGACGCACGCGCCCGTGTCGCCGTGCTGATATCCGGCAGCGGCACCAACATGGCCGCGCTGCTCTATGCCAGCCGCGCGGCTACCTGCCCTTACGAGATCGTGCTGGTCGCATCCAACCGCGCCGATGCCGCCGGACTCAAGCTGGCAAAGGCCGAAGGCGTGCCGACTTTCACACTCTCGCACGAGGGCATGGAGCGCGAGGCGCACGACGCAGCCATGCATGCCGCAATCCTTGCAAGCAGTGCCGAATTTGTCGCGCTGGCGGGCTACATGCGCATCCTGACGCCCGGTTTGGTCAGCAAGTGGCAGGGCCGGATGATCAACATCCACCCCTCATTGTTGCCCAGGTATCCGGGCCTCCACACCCACCAGCGCGCGATCGAGGCAGGTGACAGCCAAGCCGGGGTGACCGTCCACCTCGTCACCGCCGAACTCGACGACGGCCCGGTGCTGGGCCAAACCCCTGTAGCGATCATCCCGGGCGACACAGCCGAAACGCTTGCGGCACGCGTGCTGATCGCCGAGCACCAGCTCTACTCGCGCTGCCTTGAGACGCTGGTGACCCGCGAAACCTCGCCCGACTGGCTGCTTGAGCAAGTGGCGCGGCTGGCCATGGCCCTGCCCGAGGCCGAAGCGCGCGACAGCCACGGCGCGCAAGGCTGGCGCACCGGCGGGCAAAGCGGCAAGTTCTTCGCCTATTTCAGCGACCGTCATCACGGCGAGCCGCATGTTGCCTTGTTGGTCAAGA
>JBIPOX010000240.1:0-3423 GCA_044378785.1 Novosphingobium sp. | reverse complement strand
CGTGCGAGGCGGCGGGGCGCTGGAAGGGCGAGCCGGTGAATTTCTTCGCCACCTATTTCGAAACGGTCCGGGTCGGCCCGGGCGATGCCTTCGCCACTGGCTATTTCGAACAGGAAATCGAAGGAGTGCGCCAGCGCCAGCCAGGCTACGACGTGCCTGTCTATGCCATGCCGCCCGATCTCGTGCGCAGTAAACCAGGCGAGATGCCGCCACTCGAATCTGGGCAGATGCCGCTGGGTCGCTACGATCAGGCGGGGCAGTTCGTACCCTATCACGACCGCACCGCGATCGAGCAGGGCGCGCTGATGGGCAAGGGACTGGAAATTGGCTGGGCAAGGGACCCGGTCGAGTTTTTCTTCCTGCAGATCCAGGGTTCGGGGCGACTGCGCGGCCCTGACGGAACAGTGGTGCGGATCGGCTATGCCGGACAGAACGGGCATCCCTATACCGGGATCGGCGGGCTGATGCGCCAGCGCGGCCTGATCGGCAGCGGACCGGGTCAGTATTCGGGCTCGATGCAGGGGATCATGCGATATATCCGCGAGAACCCGGAGGCCGGGGAAGCGCTGATGCGCGAGAACAAGAGCTGGGTGTTCTTCCGCGAGCTGACCGGCGATGGCCCGATCGGCGCGCTGGGCGTGCCGGTGCGCCCGAAAAGCTCGGTTGCCGCCGATCCCAGGTTCGTGCCGCTAGGTGCCCCGGTCTGGCTCGATCTCGACCGGGCCGAGGCGGACGGCATGTGGATAGCGCAGGATACCGGCGGCGCGATCAAGGGTGCCAACCGTTTCGACACCTTCTGGGGGCATGGTGACCAGGCGCGCAGCACCGCTGGCGGGATGAGCGGCAAGGGCCAGGCGCTGTTGCTCCTGCCCAAGGGAACCCTGCGTCGGCTTGCCGTCCAATGATGCAGGCGTGAGGCGGCTTTGAGCCGGGGCACCCGCAAGCTCTCGCAAGAGGAAGCCGCGCTTTGGGCGCGAGTCGCGCGCACTGTGACGCCGATCGACAAGACGGCTCGCGTGACGCTTGATGGGATTGCAAATCCTTCGATTTCCGCGCTCCGGCAGACCACGCCGCGCGCGACGCAGGCTGCGCCGAGTCGGCGCGAAGCGGCTGCTCCGCCGCCCGTCATCCATGGCCTTGATGCCGGGTGGGATCGCAAGCTGGCGCGCGGGCTGGTCCAGCCCGATTTCTCGCTCGACCTGCACGGCTGCACGCTCGACGCTGCCCATTCGCGGCTGTTGCATGGGCTTACGCAGGCAAAGGCGATGGGCGCGCGGTTGGTGCTGCTGGTCACGGGCAGGCCGCGCCCTGCCGACCCTGCCGACCGCACCGCGCGGCGCGGCGCGATCCGGGCCAAGGCGATCGACTGGCTGGCCGCAAGCGAGCACGCATCCGACATTGCGGCAATCCGGGGGGCCCATCCGCGTCACGGCGGGCAGGGCGCGCTCTATGTGGTGCTCAGGCGCGCTTCGAGACGACCGCTCTGACTGCGTCTTCGCGGTCTCCTCAGCACCAGCGGAATTCTGAAGCCCGTTTGTCCTGAGGAGCGAAGTTCCCGAGCTGTGTGAGTGGCTGAGCGTCTCGAAGGACTTGGCGAGGTGCGCGTTTCTACCCGCACTGCCCCCGGTGCAGCAGCTTGTGATCGGCCAGGACCAGCGCCATCATCGCCTCGACCACCGGCGCGCCGCGAATGCCGACACACGGATCGTGGCGGCCCTTGGTGCGGATTTCGGTTGCCTCTGATATCCCTAGCTCGTCCGGGCGGGTAATCGTCGGCACTGGGGTCAGGATCGAGCTGGTCGGCTTGAAAGCAACGCGCACGACCACTGGCTGGCCAGTCGAGATGCCACCGGCGATCCCGCCAGCATGGTTCGCTGCGAACGCAGGACCGTCCTCGCCGGGCCGCATCGGGTCGGCATTGGTTTCACCGGTCAGCCGCGAGGCTGCAAAACCGTCACCGATCTCGACTGCCTTGACTGCGTTGATCCCCATCATCGCCCCGGCAAGATCGGCGTCGAGCTTCGCATAGAGCGGCGCGCCCCAGCCCGCCGGGACCCCGGTTGCGACGCATTCGACAATCGCGCCCAGCGAGGAACCGGCCAGTCGCGCCTCGTCAACCAGCACTTCCCAGCGTTTCGCCGCTGCCGCGTCGGGGCAGAAAAACGGATTGCTGGCGATCTGCGACGGGTCGAAGGCCGCGCGGTCGATCGCATCGCCGCCGATCTCGACGACATAGGCGCTGATTGCCACTTCCGGGATGACCAGCCGGGCGATGCCGCCAGCTGCAACCCGCGCCGCTGTCTCGCGCGCCGAGCTGCGACCGCCGCCGCGATAGTCGCGAAACCCGTATTTCGCGTCATAGGCATAGTCGGCATGGCCGGGGCGATAGGCCTGGGCGACTTCGGAATAGTCCTTGGATCGCTGGTCGACATTCTCGATCATGAGCGAGATCGGGGTGCCAGTGGTCCTGCCCTCGAAAGTACCGGACAGGATCTTCACTGTGTCGGGCTCGTTGCGTTGGGTAGTGAACTTCGACTGGCCGGGGCGCCGCGCATCGAGAAACGGCTGAATCGCCGCCTCGCTGATCTCCAGCCCCGGAGGGCAGCCGTCAACGACGGCACCCAAGGCCGGACCGTGGCTCTCGCCCCAGGTAGTGAACCGGAAAAGGTGGCCGAAGCTGTTGATGCTCATGATGAGCGGCTTTGTCGGGAAATTGCCAGGCTGTCCATATCTGACTAGGAGGCGCCATGTTCCTCGTCGTTTTCCGCAATCGCAAACGCGCTGGTTTCGATGCGTTGGCCTATGCCGCCGATGCGGAGCGCATGGAGGCGCTGGCGCGCAGCCAACCGGGCTTTGTCTCGTTCAAGAGCTATACGTCCCAGGATGGCGAGGTGATCGCCCTGTCCGAATGGGCTGACGAAGCCTCGGCCCGTGCCTGGGGCTCGCATCCCGATCATGCGGCAGTGCAGGGCCGGGGGCACAGCCACTACTATCAGGATTACACGCTGTTCGCCTGCGCCGATCCGCGCATCAGCCATTTCGACAGGAGCAAGACGTGAGCGTCACTCTCTACGGCATCCCCAATTGCGACACGGTCAAGAAAGCGCGGACCTGGCTCGATGCGAAGGGCGTCGCCTATGCATTTCACGACTACAGGAAGGCTGGTGCCGATGCGGCCAAGCTTGCGCAATGGGTTGAGGTGGCGGGCTGGGAAAAAGTGCTCAACCGCGCTGGCACTACCTTCAAGAAACTGCCCGATGCCGACAAGGCCGATCTTGACGCAGCCAAGGCGGTTGCAGTGATGACGGCCAATCCCAGCTGCATCAAGCGGCCGATTGTCGAGCATCCCGGCGGTCTGCTGGTCGGCTTCAAGGAAGCCGAGTGGCAGGCGGCCTTGTGAAGGATCAGAACTCGGCGTCGAGC
>JBIPOX010000021.1:0-9620 GCA_044378785.1 Novosphingobium sp. | reverse complement strand
CAGCGGCTTCGCCGCTGGTATTTTCCTTTGCGTCTTTGCGCCTTTGCGAGCGTCGCTCTTCAAAACCGGAAGCGACTGACATATAGGCCCGCAATGCCAGCAACCGCACCACCGCGCACCTACCGGGTCAAGAGCTTCGGCTGCCAGATGAACGTCTATGACGGCGAGCGGATGGCCGAGCTGCTCGCCGCGCAGGGCATCGCTCCCGCGCCCGAGGGCGAGGAGGCCGATCTGGTCGTGCTCAACACCTGCCACATCCGCGAGAAGGCCGCCGAAAAGGTCTATTCCGATATTGGCCGGATCGTGAAGCAGGGCGAGCGCGAGAACGGCGCAGCGCCACTCATCGCGGTTGCGGGCTGCGTTGCCCAGGCCGAGGGCGAGGAGATCATGGCGCGCGCGCCTGCGGTGAAGCTGGTCGTCGGCCCTCAGGCCTACCACCGCTTGCCCGCAATGCTGGCGCGGGCACTCGAGGGCGAGCGCGTTACCGATACCGACATGCCCGAGGAGACCAAGTTCGACGCGCTGCCGCCAAGAGGTTCCGGGCGCCGCAAGGTCGCTCCGAGCGCCTTCCTTACCGTGCAGGAAGGCTGCGACAAGTTCTGCACCTATTGCGTCGTGCCCTATACGCGCGGGGCCGAGGTCTCGCGCCCTTTTGCCGACCTGATGAGCGAAGCCGCGCGGCTGGTCGAGGCGGGCGCGCGCGAGATCACGCTGTTGGGCCAGAACGTCAATGCATGGAGCGGCGAGGACGCCACGGGCCGCGCCGCCGGTCTCGACGGGCTGATCCGCGAACTGGCGGCGATCCCCGGCCTTGCCCGCATCCGCTACACCACCAGTCACCCGGCGGACATGACCGAGGCGCTGATCGCGGCGCACGGCGAGATCGGCAAGCTGATGCCGTTTCTGCATTTGCCGGTGCAGGCGGGCAATGACCGGGTGCTGAGGGCGATGAACCGCAGCCATACGGTCGAGGGCTACCTGAGGGTCCTCGAACAGGTGCGCGCCGCGCGCCCCGACATCGCGCTGTCGGGCGATTTCATCGTCGGCTTTCCCGGGGAAACCGAAGCCGAGTTCGAGGACACGCTGCGCCTGGTCGACGCGGTCGGCTATGCCCAATGCTTCAGCTTCAAGTATTCCGCACGCCCCGGCACTCCGGCGGCAGATATGGACGGGCAGATCGCGCCCGAGGTGATGGACGAACGCCTCGCCCGCTTGCAGCAGGCGCTCAATCGCCACCAGCTGGCCTTCAACGAGGCGAGCCTGGGCCAGACCTGCCAGGTGCTGGTCGAGCGCGAGGGCCGCCATCCGGGGCAAATGCTCGGCAAGTCGCCGTGGCTGCAATCGGTGCATTTCACCAGCGAGCCCTGGGGCGCGGCAGCGATTGGCGAGATCGTAAGTGTCCAACTCGTTGCAGCCGGGCCAAATTCGCTTTCGGGCAGCCTGCTGCCGACTTGACCTGATGCAAGGCGGCACTGGTCCGCCAAGACCAGTGCCGCCATGCTAGCAATACATCTTACCAGTAGAAGTTGCGATAGACCTGGACCACCCGACCATTCCTGACATTGATCAGGACGACGTCGTTGCCATAGCGAATCCAGCGCCGGTTGGGGCCAGGCCGAGGCAGGCGATAACGGGCATAATCGTTAACCCAATAACGCTGCCCGTAATAGGCTGGCTCAAAGCGAAAGCCGATGCTTACAGGTCTGTATCGATGCCCGCGCGGTCCGGCATAGTCAGGGCGGTTATAGACGCCGCGGTTGGCCCGGCGATAAGAACGCCAGTCCTCTCGCAACTCGCGTCGATCCTCGCGTAATTCACGGCGATCCTCGCGCGCTTCCTGGTAATCGCCGCGGCGCACGTCGCCCCGGACCTCGCGTTCGCCGCACTTCGCCGGCGCTCTGGGCGCTGGCGACAGCCGGGGTCAGCATAGTGGCAGCCATGGCTGCTAGCAGAATTCTTCTCATTTTGCATTTCCTCTTGGCACCTTAGAAACTGGCGGTGCTGATGCTCGCTCTTCGCCCCTCCGGCTGAGCCCGCGAGAAACTATGTCGCTTGCAAGCCATCAGGTTCTTGGCGAAGTGAAGCAGACTGAAGAACGCGGCTCATCCGGCAATGTTCCTTCGCCCTGTCCGCACCCGCCGACATCAGGGGCAAATGCTCGGCAAGTCGCCGTGGATGCAATCGGTGCATTTCACCAGCGAGCCCTGGGGCGCAGCGGCGATCGGCGAGATCGTGCGGGTTGAACTGGTCGAAGCTGGACCCAATTCGATCGGCGGCGTGCCGGTTGCATGACGCTTCGGTGACTTTCCACCGCCGCAACCACGCCTGGCGCTTGCCTGAGCGCGCATTGCGCGTAGACTCAGCCCAACCCAGCCACGAAAGGAACCGATGGCCCGCAAGACTGTTCGCGCCGAGAATGTCTCGGCACTGCGCCCCGACAAGCAACGCCGGGCGCGCACCGAAATCGAATTCGACGAACCGGCGCTGCTCGGCGCGCTGTTTGGCCAGTTCGACGCCAACCTCGTCCACATCGAGAACCGCCTCGGCGTCTTCATCTCGGCACGCGGCAACCGCGTCCAGATCGAAGGGCCGGACGATGCCGTCGCCCGCGCCCGCGATGTGCTGCGCGCGCTGCACGAACGGCTCGAGCAGGGCCACGAGATCGATGCCGGCGCAGTCGATGCGATAATCACGATGTCGGCCGAACCGACGCTCGAAGGCATCATCAGCGGCGAAAGCGACAGCCCGCCGATCATGATCCGCACCCGCAAGAAAACGATCGTGCCGCGTTCGGCAACCCAGATCGACTACATGCGCGCCCTGACCAAGAGCGACATGATCTTCGCGCTCGGCCCGGCAGGCACCGGCAAGACCTATATCGCCGTCGCCCAGGCGGTAAGCCAGCTGATGACCGGTTCGGTGCAGCGGCTGATCCTCTCTCGCCCAGCGGTCGAGGCGGGCGAGCGGCTTGGCTTCCTGCCCGGCGACATGAAGGAGAAGGTCGATCCCTACCTGCGTCCGATCTACGACGCGCTCTATGACTGCATGCCGCCCGAACAGGTCGAGCGGCGCATCGCCAGCGGCGAGATCGAGATCGCGCCAATTGCCTTCATGCGCGGCCGTACCCTGGGCGATGCTTTCGTTATCCTCGACGAGGCGCAGAACACTACGCCCGCACAAATGAAGATGTTCCTCACCCGCTTTGGCCAGAACAGCCGCATGGTGATCTGCGGCGATCCGCGCCAGGTCGATATCCCGGGCGGCGACGCGCAAAGCGGCCTTGCCGATGCAGTGCGCCGGCTGGAGGACGTGGAAGGCATCGCGATGATCCGCTTCACCGTCGCCGATGTCGTACGCCACCCGATCGTCGGGCGGATTGTCGAGGCCTATGAGGGGCCGGGGGCGTGATGGCTCCGCCTCATCATTGCGAGGAGGCGAAGCCGAGGCGGCAATCCAGACGCCAGGACTGGATTGTTTCGCTGCGCTGGCCATGACCCCTTGCAGATAGACATCGAGATCACGGACTGGCCAGAGTCCGACTGGTCGGCGCTTGCGCAGCGCGCCGCCGAGGCCACAGCGTCCGTCGCTCCTGAACTGGCCAATCCGCGCCTGTGCGCCAGCCTGCTGTTCACCACCGACGCCGAACTGCGCGCGCTCAACCGCAAGTGGCGCGGCAAGGAAAAGCCGACCAATGTGCTGTCCTTCCCGATGCTCGATCGCGACGAACTGCTTGCGCTTGCCCCCGAAGGCCCGCCTGAATTGCTCGGCGACATTGCCCTCGCCTTCGAGACCTGCCAGCGGGAAGCCGCAGAAAAAGGCATCTCCCTCGATCATCACGCCGCCCACCTCGTGGTCCACGGCCTGCTTCATCTGGCCGGTTACGACCACGAGACCGGCGTGGCCCAAGCCGCCGCAATGGAGGCGCTTGAAACAAAGGCCCTTGCGGGAATGGGCATTGCGGACCCATATGGTTCATCTGACTAGCAACGAGGGGCTTGCGAAAGACAATGGCCGAACCTGGCCGATTGGGTGATCCCGCAGCGGGAGACCCGGATAGTAGTAGCTCGCTATGGCGAGTGATCCGCAGAATGTTCGTCTCCGACGTCGATCAGTCGCTGCGAGCGCAGATCGAGGAAGTGATCGACGAGCACGAGGGAGAGGTCGCAACCGGCAATGATGGCGTCGGCGATCTGTCCTCGCTCGAGCGCCAGATGCTGCGCAACATGCTCCATTTCAGCGAGAACGACGCTGACGATGTTGCCGTACCACGCGGCGAGATCATCGCGATTCCGGCAAGCTCCTCGTGGGAGGAGGTGATCGCTGCCTTTGCCGAACATGGCCACAGCCGCATCCCGGTCTACGGCGATTCGCTCGACGAGATCAGGGGCATGATCCACATCAAGGACGTGTTCCCGTTTCTTGCGCGTAGCGAACAACCGGTTGGCCACTGGACCGGACTGCTGCGCCAACCCTTGTTCGTGCCGCAGACACGCGGCGCGCTCGACGTGCTGGCCGACATGCGCGCGCGGCGCGTCCACCTCGCTATCGTGATCGATGAATATTCGGGCACCGACGGGATCATCACCATCGAGGACCTGGTCGAGGAAATCGTTGGCAACATCGAGGACGAGCACGACGATGCGCCCGAGGACCTGCTGACCGCGCTCGATGGCGGGATGTGGGATGCCGACGCGCGCGTCGAGCTCGACGAGCTGGCTGAACGGATCGATCCCCGGTTTGGCGAGGGCGACGAAGCCGTCGACACCCTCGGCGGGCTTGCCTGCGTGCTCGCCGAACAGGTGCCGCCACCCGGAACGATCGTCGATCATGACAGCGGCTGGCGGATCGAGGTGACGGCAGGAACCGAACGGCAGGTCACCCGGCTGCGGTTGCATCCGCCAGTCGCGGCGCAAACCGAAGAAGAATGATACAGAGCAGATTGATTATCTGGCCTTAGGCACTTACTGGCGACCTACACTTCAATAGGATACATTCGGGACTTGCCTGTTCGTCGTCTCCCTCCCCTGCGTGCGCTCGAAGCGTTCGTGCGCGTTGTCCGCCTCGGCTCGGCCAAGGCGGCAGCCAACGAGCTCGCGCTGTCGCCCTCGGCGCTGTCGCGGCGGGTTTCGGCGCTTGAGGACTTCACCGGCAAGCGGCTGTTCACCCGCCAGCACCAGACCATGAAGCTGACCGAGGACGGACGTAGCTTTTACGAGGCAATCGCGCCTAAGCTCGATGAGCTTTCCTACGCGATCGAAGCGCAGATCGACGATGGCGGCGTGCTGCGCCTGCACCTGGGCGTGCCCTCGCTGTTCGGAAGCCAGCGGCTGTTCCCGCGGCTGGCCGAATTGCGCCGCAAGCATCCGCGCCTGCATATCGACGTCGATTCCTCCAATCTGACCGAGGCGCAGCTTGGCGATTCGCTCGATGCAGCGATCATGCTGCTCAAGGAGCCCGAACCGGCGCTCTATTCGCGGCGGCTCGATCACAACAAGGTCTACGCAATCGTTGCGGCCGACATGCTCGATACGCTCGGCAATGTCCCCAGCGCTGCGCGGCTGAACAAACAGACTTTTCTGATCCACGATGACCTGCCCGAAAGCTTCGATACCTGGAAGCAGGCGATCGGCTTGCCCGACCTGCAACCGGTCGCGATCGATCATTACGATTCGGGCCAGCTGATCCTGGAAGCGGCTGCCCAAGGGCTGGGCGTAGCGATCATGCATGACGATCACTTCCGCCGCGCGGGCGACAAGCGGCTTGCCCGGCTGTTCGATATCGACGTCGAAAGCCCCTACAGCTACTGGTTCGTCTGCCGCCCGAAAGACCTCGAGACCCGGCCAGTCAAGCTGTTCCACAACTGGCTGATCGAAGCGGGGCTCTAGGACAGCCGCGGCAATTCAAGGAGCGTCCTCATGCCCCGTTTCCGCGTCATTTCCGCCCTCGCACCGCTGGCCATGCTCGCCGCCAGCCCCACTGCCGCGCTGGCCCAAACCGCCTCCCCTGCCCCTGCCGCGCAAACCCCGATCGCCGCCGACCGGCTCGAAGCAGCGCGCACCACGGTCGCAGCAGTGTTTCCCAAGGGCACCTATGCCCGGATGATGGATTCGATGATGGGCGGCACCTTCCAGTCGATGATGAATTCGATGGGCGACCTGCCAGTGCGCGACATCCTGGCAGCGGCTAATGTGCCCAGCGAACAGATCGACAAGCTAGGCGAAGGCACGCTCAAGGAAATGATGGCGATCCTCGATCCCGCCTACGAGGAGCGCATGAATCTGATGATGACCACCATGACCGGGCAACTCAAGGACCTGATGAGCGAGTTCGAACCGGCGTTTCAGGATGGCCTCACCCGCGCCTATGCCAAGCGCTTCGACGCCCGTCAGCTTGGCGAGCTCAACCGCTTTTTCGCAACCCCGACGGGCGCGGCCTATGCCAACGAATCAATGATGCTGTTCATGGACCCGGAAGTGATTGGCAAGATGCAGGAGCTGATGCCCGCAATGCTGGAGCGCATGCCCAAATTGATCGAGGCGATGACCACCACCACTGCCCATTTGCCGCCACCGCGCAAACCCGGTGACCTGACCCCGGCAGAGCGAGCCAAGCTGGAAGCGCTATTGGGCACGCCGTGGCCGCAACCCGTGCCCGCCGAAGCAGGCAGCTGATCGAGGCCTACCCTGCGCTGACGCTCGCCTTGGCGATCTTGCCGGGGCTGCGCGGCGGCTCGCCCTTGGGCAGGGCGTCGACATGCTCCATGCCGCTGATCACTTCGCCCCAGACGGTGTACTGCCGGTCAAGGAAGCGCGCATCGTCAAAGCAGATGAAGAACTGGCTGTTGGCCGAATTGGGATTGCTCGACCGAGCCATCGAGCAGACCCCGCGTACATGCGGTTCGGTGCTGAATTCGGCGGCGATGTCGGGCTTGTCCGATCCGCCCATGCCAGTGCCGGTCGGATCGCCGCCCTGCGCCATGAAGCCATCGATCACCCGGTGGAAGACGACGCCATCGTAGAAGCCCTCGCTCACCAGCTCGGTGATCCGCGCGACGTGCCCGGGCGCAAGGTCCGGACGCAGCTTGATGACAACGTCGCCGGTGCCGCTGCCGGTGTCGAGCGTGAAGGTGAGAAGTTCGTCGGCCATGGGAGTCTCCTGATAGAATCGCCTCCCCTATAAGGCCTCGCCCGCACATGTCACGACCGGCCCTATCTCCTGCTTGCTTTTCGACCGCACCTGCCTAGACCCTGCCGGTCATGACCCCTGAGCAAACCGAGCAAACCGCATTCGACGAGGCCGATAGCCTCGACGAGGTCGTGCCGGAAAGCGACAGCCACGACGACGAGGACCGGCTCAAGCCCGAATTCGTCCGCAAGGTGCGCGAGGCCCTGCGCGAGGGCGAGCACGACCGGGTCTACGATCTTGTCGAGCCACTCCACCCGGCCGACATTGCCGACCTGTTCGAGCTGACCGAGGAAGACGAACGGCTCGAACTGGCTGGCGCGATCCGCGATCTGATGAGCGTCGAGGTGATCGCCGAGCTCAACGATTTCGTGCGCGAACTGCTGGTCGGGGAACTGCCGCCCGACATCGTCGCCGAGATCGCCGAGCAGCTCGAGACCGACGACGCGGTCGCGATGCTCGAGGATCTCGACCAGGACGACCAGCAGGCGATCCTGGCCGAGCTCGATCCCGAGGATCGCGCCGCAATCGAGACCGCGCTGGCCTATCCCGACGAGTCGGCCGGCCGCCTGATGAGCCGCGAATTCGTCGCGGTGGGCGAGCATATGACAGTCGGCGACCTGATCGATTTCCTGCGTGACAGCCGCGATCTGCCCACTGAGTTCTGGGAAGTGTTCATCGTCGATCCGCGCCATCACCCGGTCGGCACTTGCGAGCTGTCCTGGGTGCTGCGCACCCCGCGCCACATCCCGCTCGCCGACGTGATGAAACGCGACCAGAGCCTGATCCCGGTCAACATGGACCAGGAAGAGGTGGCACTGCGCTTCATGAAATACGCGCTGATTTCGGCGGCGGTGGTGGACGAGGCAGGGCGGCTGGTCGGCCAGATCACTGCCGACGATGTCGTCCACATCATCCAGGAAGAGGCCGACGAGGACGTCATGCTCCTGTCCGGCGCAGGCGAGGGAGACATCCACGAGCCGATCCGCGAGGTCTACAGCTCGCGGGTGCGCTGGCTGGTGGCGAACCTGGGCACTGCCCTGCTCGCCAGCTTCATCATCTCGCAATTCGGAGCCGCGATCGAACAGCTGGTCGCGCTTGCCGTGCTGATGCCGATTGTCGCCTCGATCGGCGGCAATGCCGGCACCCAGACGATGGCAGTGGCGGTGCGCGCCATCGCCATGAACGAGCTGACCCGGTCGAACACCTGGCGCATCCTGTGGCGCGAGGTGCGCGTCGCGCTGCTCAACGGGGTAACCGTAGCGGTGCTGGTGGGCCTTGCCACAGCGCTGATCTTTGCGCCGATGCTCGGGCTCGTGATCGCGCTGGCGACAATCGTCAACGTGCTCACTGCCGGGCTGGCCGGGGTCATGGTGCCGGTCCTGTTCGACCGGCTCGATCAGGACCCGGCCGTCGCCAGCTCGGTGTTCGTGACGATGATCACCGATTCGATGGGCTTTTTCGCCTTCCTTGGCCTGGCCGTCGCGCTCGGACTGGTCGGCTAAGCACCGTTGCCGCTCCACCTCACCAAGATCGCGTTCGGCGCGCAATCGGTCGAGGCCCTGACCGAATGGCTTGAGAGCCATGCCAGCGAAGCGCTGATGACGACGCGCTACCTGCCCAAGCGCCACGAGGAGATGCTTGGCGGCTCGCTATACTGGATCCACGAGCATGCGCTGATCGGCCGCTCGCCGCTGCTCGGCTTCGAGCAACGCAGCGACGGGCGCTGGCACATCCGGCTCAAGCCGCACCTGATCCGGGTGCAGACCACGCCGCGCCGCGCGCATCAGGGCTGGCGCTATCTCGACGAGACGGACGCGCCGCCCGATCTCGATGGGCTCGATGGCGGTAACGAGGCAATGCCTGCCCGGCTGGTCAGCGAATTGTCGAAACTGGGGCTGGCCTAGAGCGTTTTCCGTTCAAGCTGACGCGAACGGAAAAGCGATGCTCAATCGCCGCGCGGGCTTGTCACACTGTCCGATCCAGATTGATCGGAAAGTGCTCTAAGCCGGAACCAGCGCATCCTCGAGCACCATCGCGGCACCTTTCTCGCCGACCATGATCGCAGGCGCATTGGTGTTGGCCGCTGGCATGATTGGCATGATCGAGGCGTCGATCACCCGCAGACCTTCGATGCCGCGCACCTTCAGGCGCGGATCGACCACCGATGCCGCATCGCCGCCCATCCGGCAGGTCGCCACCGGATGGAACCCGATGCCGGAACGCGCCTTGATGACCTGCGCCCATTGCTCGTCGCTGTGCGGCATCGGATCGGGCGTGACCTGGCGCACGACGTGGCGGGCTGGCGCGGGCTGGGCGAAAATCTCGCGCACGATCTTGGCCCCGGCGATCATTGCGGCAAGATCGTCGGGATGGCCGACGAGTTGCGGCGCGATCACTGGCTTGTCGTGCGGATCGGCGCTGCGCAGGCGGATCTC
>JBIPOX010000239.1:0-3441 GCA_044378785.1 Novosphingobium sp. | reverse complement strand
GGTGCCATCATCGTATCCGAGCGGCGGTCCCAAAGCTTGAGCTCATAGTCGATGCCGAGCTCCTCGCAGAGCCAGACTATCCGTTCGGATTGCGAATTCCTCAGGTGATGCACAGTCAGCACGGGTTTCTCCAATTGGTCCGGGGCACTATCGCGCCCGCTTTTCGATTCTGGTGCGGTCAAGCATGTCGAGCGCACGCTTGCCCATTTCGGCGGCATGCGGATCGGAGGCCATGACCCGCGCCGCTGCCCGTGCCTCGTTGAGCCTACCCTGGCTGGCCTTGGCGTAAATGTCGAGGAAGCGGATTTCGTAGGATTCGGGCTGCAGTGCCATGGCCCGCTCCATTGCGGCAAGCGCAGCCGGCGGCGGGCGGCGCGGTTCGGTCAGGAAACTGCGAAACCAGGTGACGAGCGCAAACGGATCGCGGGTTTCAGGTCCGATTGCGAGTTCCAGCCGCGCGCGCGCTGCATCCCAGTCCGCAGGCCTTGCTCCGGGGATTGCGGCAAGGCGGCGAAAGGCAATGTCGGCCCGGACCGCGATCGAACGCAAGTCCCCCGGAGCCAGCGCCAGCGCCGCATCGGCATGGACCAGCGCCTCGGCAAGCGTCGCGGCGCTGTCCTTGCCGGTAGCAGTATCGCGCGTCGCCAGCGCCAGCTCGCGCCGGGCTTCAGCCGAGCGGGGATAGGCCTCAACCAGCAAGGCGAGCTGCGCCAACGTCGCCTTGCGGTTTGCACCCGCCAGCCGAGCCAGCCGCAGGTCTGCCAGCCGAGCAGCGAGCGGATCGAGCGCGCTTGTCTCGACATGCGTGGAAGCAACGCCCGCCAGCGCAATTGTGCGTCCGCCGCGCGGATCGGGAACATAGGCGTGCAGCTTCTTCTCCAGTGCTGCCAGATCGCCGAACGCCGATTGCGCTGCTTCGGTCGGATTGCGGCCGCGCGCGAACAGGCGCAAGCAGCGCTCAAGCCGGAAGCGCTCCCCGGGCTGGGTCTCGAACATGTGCACCAGCTTCCACGACCAGGCGTAAAATCGCACCCGCTCGCTTTCCGGCAGGGTATCGACCGATGCAGTCAGGATCGTTGCCAGCGGCATCGGCTTGCCTTCGAGCGCTTTCAGGCGCGGCCAGGCCGGGGCACCCAGCCTCGCGTTCCAGTCCGCATCGAAACTCACCGCGCCGACATATTCGGCAAACCCCTCGCGATACCAGGCCGGATAGGCACTAGCGAAATGGCGATACATGAAGTGGTGGGCATATTCGTGGAACAGCGTCATTTCGCCTGACAGGCGGGTGCGATCGTAACCGGGCGCGCGACTGGCGATAAGATAACTGCCTTCGCTCGACGGGCTGTAGAGGCCATGGAGGTTGTCCCTGCCGGTCAACTGCTCGACCGCCTTGCCGTCCTCCAACAGGTAGATCGTCAGCGGGCTGCCGGGATCGTCGGGTCGGTCGCCGGCACCGAGCTCCCGGCGAAGCAGCGCATCGATCAATTGCACCTTGAGCGTCCAGCGCTGCAATTCGTGCGGGAATCCGTCGGAGAGAACCACGATGCCGGGTGCCTCTGCGCGCAGCCAGCCGCGCGCCTGGGCGGGCAGGGCAGCGGCGAACAGGGCAAGGGCGACGATTGCCAGAGCCAGGATGGAGCGGACGGGGCGGGCGGTCATACGAAGCTGTATGGATCGATGTCGATGCTGACACGGACCCCGCGTGGAAACTGGAGCGGAGACAGCCATTCGCGGAGCACTTTCTGCAATTCGGCCGACCGGCGCGCATTGATCAGCAAACGATAGCGATAGCGCCCGCGCAGCAGCATCAGCGGAGCAGGGGCTGGGCCAAGAATGGCGATATCGGGATGATCGGGGCGTGAACCGCCGATTGCATTTGCCGCCTGTTTCGCCTCGGCCTGATCCTCCGAGGATACAATGATCGCTGCCCAGCGTCCGAACGGCGGCGCCCCGGCTTCGCGTCGACCCAGCGTCTCGGCGGCATAGAACGCATCGCGGTCGCCCGCGGCCAGGGCAGCAATCACTGGCGCATCCGGGTGGCGGGTCTGGATTAGCACTTCGCCTGGTTTCTCGCCGCGCCCGGCGCGGCCTGCGACTTGCGCGATCTGCTGATAGGAGCGCTCTCCGGCTCGCAAGTCGCCGCCCTCAAGCCCGAGATCGGCATCGACTACGCCGACCAGGGTCAGCTCGGGAAAATGATAGCCCTTGGTGACAAGCTGGGTGCCCACGATCACGTCGATCGCCCCTTGTTCTGCGGCCTCGACAAAGCTGGCGATGCGCTCGGGCGTATTGAGTGTGTCCGAGGTTGCCTGCGCGATCCGCGCTTCGGGCAGCAATTCGCGCACCTCGTCGGCAATCCGCTCGACCCCCGGCCCGCAGGCGACCAGGCAATCGACCTCTCCGCATTCGCTGCAGGCCTCGGGCACCGGCACCTCGTGGCCGCAATGATGGCAGGCGAGACGGCGCGAAAAGCGGTGCTCGACCAGCCAGGCGCTGCAATTCGGGCACTGGAAGCGATAGCCGCAGGCGCGGCACAGGGTCAGCGGCGCAAAGCCGCGCCGGTTGAGGAACAGCATCGATTGCTCGCCCCGGTCGAGCCGCGCCTCGATCTCGCGCATCAGGCGAGGGGCAAGCCAGCGGCCGCGTTCGGGCGGTTCTTCGCGCAGGTCGACAATCGAGATCGCGGGAAGGCTCGCTCCGCCGAAGCGGCTCGGCAGCTCGATCCGCTCGTAGGTTCCGTTTTCGGCCAATTGCATCGATTCGAGCGCCGGAGTGGCGCTGGCGAGGATAACCGGCACAGCTTCGAACCGGGCGCGGATCACGGCAACATCGCGCGCGTTGTAGCGCACGCCATCGTCCTGCTTGAACGAGATCTCGTGCGCTTCATCAACGACGATCAGGCCTAGCCTGGCAAACGGCAGGAACAGTGCCGAGCGCGCCCCAACCACGACCCGCGCCTCGCCCGATGCAATCGCCCGCCAGGCGCGCCGCCGCTCGCTCGACTTGACCGACGAGTGCCAGAGCAGCGGCTCGACCCCGAATCGCTGTTCGAAACGGCGCAGGAAGTTCTGGGTGAGCGCGATTTCGGGCAGGAGCACGAGCGTCTGGCGTTCTTGTCGCAAGGCCTGGGCTATCGCTTCGAAATAGCATTCGGTCTTGCCCGATCCGGTTACTCCGTCGAGCAAGAACGGCGCAAAGCAGCCGTCACGCACTGCTCCGACCAGCCGATCGGCGGCTGCTGCCTGTTGCTCGGACAATTCGGGCGCAGCGAAATCGGGATCTCCCCGGTCATAGGGACGGTCGATGTCGACCTTTACCGCTTCGAGCGCTCCTGTCGAAACCAGCCCGCGCAACACGCCTTCGGAAACGCAGGTCAGCGCGGCGAGTTCGCGCATGGTGCCTTGCTCACCGGCCAAGGCATCGAGCGCGGCAAGCCGTTGC
>JBIPOX010000238.1:0-3463 GCA_044378785.1 Novosphingobium sp. | reverse complement strand
GGCCAGGCAGATCTGGGCGATGCTTGCGGGATAGATCTTGCGCTCCGCCTCGCGCTGACCCCAGGGGTGTTCGCCGGCCCACGGCTGCGGGCAATCGAATTCGTAAAGCAGGCCAAGTTCCATGGCAGGTTCCTCCCGGCTATCCCTCTCCCGGACAGACTATTCCGCAGCTTGCGCGCGCCGCAAGGTCCGCCTGACGCGCTAGGACGTTTCCGTATTTACGGATTTCGTTCTACCTGACGGGCGCCGGTCAGCGCCCGCCCGAGCAATTGGCGCGACCCGTCAACCCAGTCCGTAGAACCGCCGCGCGTTGTCGCGCACGATCGGCGTGATCTCGTCCTCGGGCACATTGGCAAACTGGAAGTCCTTGTAGGCCATCGAGTCGGGCCAGGTGGTTTCCGAATGCGGATAGTCGGTCGACCACATCATGTTCTTGCCGCCAGGCAAGTGGCGATTGCGAATGCCCTCGCGGTCGCGGATGAACGAGGTGTAGATGTTGCGGTCGAAATACTCGCTGGGCCTCAGGTCAAGCTTGAGATTGAGCCAGTGCGACTGGGTATCCATGATGCCGTCCATGTATTCGGCAACAAAAGCGACCCAGCCCGATCCGCTTTCGATCGCGCCGTAACGCAACTCAGGGAAGCGATCGAACACCCCGCCAAACAGCATGATCGCGATCGGCTCGGCCATGGTCAGCTTGCTCATCACCAGATGCGGCATGAATTTCATCATGCCCGGCCTGGCGACCCGCGCCCCGAGATGGATAGTCACGGCAAGATCGAGATCGACGCAGGTCTTCCAGAACGGATCGAAATGCGGATCGTCGTATTGCAGCTTGCTCTCCGGATCGCCGGTCAGAGCCAGCACCTGCGCGCCGAAGCCGCCGCCGACGATCGGGCCGGATTGCGGCCAAGCCGGAATGTTGACTGCCCTCAGCCCCCGCTTGGCCGCGTCCTTGGCCATGCGGATCGTTTCGTTGACGTCCTGCATCGGCAGGTAGGCCGCGCCGACCAGCCGGTTCGGCGAATAGGCGCAGAAATCGGCCAACCAGTTGTTGTAAGCCTCGAAGCTGGCGAGGTAGAGTTCGTTGTCCGCAGTGCCAAGCGGCCCGCCGCCATACATCACCGCGGTCTGGACGCCGTCCCGGTCCATGTCCTCAAGCCGGGCCGCCGGCTCCCAATTGCCAGGCAACAGTGCATCGACCTTGCCTTCGGTCGTGAAATTCTTGCCCTGGCCCGAAGTTGACGATTGCACGTTGATTGGCCTGCGGGTTCCTTCGAACTCCATCCAGTCGTGCTTGTCTTCGGGACTGCCCGCGACGAATTTCGGGCCGCGACCGGCAAGCTTCTTGGGCAGGTATTCATCCCAGAAAGTCGGGATCGGGTTCACATGGGCATCTGCATCGACCAGTTGCATGGTTTAGCTCCTTTCGATGATCCTCGTGGTTGCGCCAGTCTCGGTTGCAGTGGACGGCGCGTTTCTGCTTTTGCAGGCTCTGCCTTCTTGTGCGGCGTGTCAATAATTGTCTGGGTTCAGATACAAGGTTCCGTAAATATGGAATCAGCCGCGACGCCGTTTTCCCTTCCAATTTGGCGGGGCAGCGATAGCGTTGCGACTCACAGGAACAGAAAAGACGGGCAAGAGCGATGGAATATGACCTGATCGTGCGCGGCGGCAGCGTTGTCGACGGCACCGGCCTGCCGCGCAGGCGCATCGACGTTGGCATAAAGGATGGCAAGATCGCCCGGATGTCGCGGCTCGACGGCGCCATCGCAAGGCAGGAAATCGACGCCACCGGCAAGATCGTCGCGCCTGGCATTGTCGATGCCCACACCCATTACGATCCGCAGATCACCTTCGATCCCTATGCAACGATGTCATGCTTTCACGGCGTCACTACCGTGCTCGCCGGCAATTGCGGCTTTTCCGCAGCACCGGTGAAGGCGCAGGACCGCGATTACATCAAGAACATCTTCGCCCGGGTCGAGGACATGGACCCCATCGCCCTCAACGGCGTGCGGTTCGACAAGTTCGAGACCTTCCCCGAGTTCATCGCCATGCTGCGCGGCAATCTCGGCATCAATTTTGCCTGCTATGTAGGCCATTCCAACGTGCGCCGCTGGGTAATGGGCGAGGATGCCTGGCAGCGCGAGGCCAGCGAGGCAGAGATTGCCGCGATGTGCGCGATCGTTGCCGAAGCGATGAAAGTAGGCGCAGCGGGCTTTTCGACCTCGCTGCTGGGCACCCATCTCGACACGCAAAACCGGCCGGTGCCCTCGCGCCTGGCCAGCCGCGCCGAACTGCTGGCGCTGGCAGCAGCAGCAGGCAAGGCAGGCAGCGGCTCGATCTGCTTCCTGCCCGAAGGCACCATCCGCGGCCAGTCGAGCGAGGACCATGACCTGATCGTCGCGCTCGCCGAGGCGAGCGGCCTGCCGGTGGTCGTCCAGGGGCTTGGCGGCAGGAGCAAGGTCGACGTGCCCGGATCGGGCTGGGAAGCAGCGAAGGCACGGCTCGATCAGGCGCAGGAGGCTGGCACCCCGTTCTATTCAATGCTGATCTCTCGCCCGTTTGACCGGCAGGTGGCATTCGACGAGACCAATCACCACTGGCAGGCCTGCGGGCTGTGGCACAAGATGACGCGCATGCCGATCGAGGAGCGCCGCGCCCTGCTCAAGGACCCCGCTGCGCGCGAGGAAATGCGCTTTGGCATCGAGAACCCCAACACCGACGCCAGCAAAGGCACGATCATCCCGCCGCCGCAGTGGCCGGCAGTCTATGTCGAAAGCTCGCCAAGCCTGCCCGAGGACAAGCACCGGAACCGCTCGATCGCTGCGCTTGCCGAGGAAGCGGGCGTCGCGCCGGGCGATTTCGCGCTCGACCTGGCACTTGCCGACGATTTCGTCACCAAGCTGCGCTGGCGGATGACCGGGCCGGAATGGGACGCCTCGGTTGCCGCGACGATGACCGATCCGCGCATGATCATCGGCACCTCGGATGGCGGCGCGCACCTCGCCAAAGACGATCAGGCCGACTGGTCGAGCTATTTCCTTGGCGTCTGGGTGCGCGAACGCGGCGTGCTCTCGCTCGAGGAAGGCATCCGCCAGATCACTCAGGTGCCCGCCGGCATCCTTGGCTTTCACGATCGCGGCACCCTGCGCGTCGGCGGCTGGGCCGACCTGATGGTATTCGACGAGGACGAGATCGGCCCCTTGCGCAAGGATTTCGTCAAGGATCTGCCCGGCGGGGTCGGACGTTACAAGGCCTATGGCAGCGGCGTCTATGCAACCGTGGTCAATGGCCAGCCGATCGTGCTCGATGGCGAGCTGACCGGGCGGCTGCCCGGGGTGGTGGTGACGCCGGGATGAGGCATAGCTTCCTCCCCCTGTGAGGGGGAGGCTGGGTGGGGGTGGTCGAGGTCTTGAGGCAGGAACCCCCTCCCCTCGGTCCCCTCCCCGCCTGGGAG
>JBIPOX010000237.1:0-3469 GCA_044378785.1 Novosphingobium sp. | reverse complement strand
CGATCGAGGCAACGGTCATGCCCGACAGGCAAGCGAGCCCCAGCGGCCAGCCCTCGCGCCATTCCCTGCGCGCTTCGGCGTCGAAACCGAGGCTCATACGGTGTTCTCCGGACTGGCGGCAGGCAATGTATCGAGTGCTCGCGGTCCTCCGGCAAGGAACCCGGCGCGACGGGACGCCATGACCGGCCAGCCGGTCCTCCGTTCACTGTCGGCAAATGCCTCGCGCTGCATCCATCCTCCCCAGAACCGGCCCGTCTTGCGCGCAAGCCGTTATCACGCGAGTCTTAGACACGCCTTGGTGACGCTTGCCAAGGAAAAGCGCGATCAGAAGTAGATGTCGACGTAATCGGTCAGGCGATCGCACCATTCGAACTCGCGCAAGCGATAGTAGCGGCGGTTCTGGGTGACAGCGAAATGCCAGGTCTTGGTGGCCTCGCACATGCGCCCGGCATCGGGCGTATCGGCGATGCGGATCGTGCCGCGGAACGTGAAATAGCCTTCGCCGATCTCGAGGATCGCGCCCTCGAGAATCAGCCGCCCCCTGCCATCGGGCGCGCTCTGGGCAGCGCGCAGGGTCCACAGCGGATCGCCGCGCGTTACCACTGCCGCGCCGCGCGTCTCCCAACCGATCCATTGCAGGCTGGCGCCCTTGTTGGCGAGCAGGCGCTCGGCGTCGGTCTGGCTGAGCACCCGGGTCGCTTCGCCGGGCCAGGCAGGCTGCGCCGGATTGCTGACCACGAGCGGCGGCGGCGGGGCTTGCGGGATAGACGGCGGCTCGCTCGCAGTGGCGCATGCGGCGAAGAGGAAAAGCGGAAGGAGGCCGAATCTGGTCATGTGCCGACAATGCGCCATCGCCAGTCTGCGTGCGAGCCTGAAATCGCCTCGCCTCGCCTCGCCTAACGAAAAGCCCCGGCGGATCGCTCCACCGGGGCTTTTGCAATTTCAGCCGAAACGACGTCTGGCAGGAGGATCAATCCTCCTTGGCGTCGTCGTCCTCGTCGTCTTCGGCTTTGTCCTCGGCCAGATCTTCGATCTGATCTTCCGGAAGCGTGCCGTCGTGGTCGGCAGCCTCGGGGTTGAGGTAATCGCCCGCGTCGGCGTCGGTGCCGTGGGTCTCGCCTTCCATCACTGCAATCGGATCGTCGCCGATCGCCGCTTCGGGACCCTGGGCCAGTTCGGCCTCATGCTCTTCCTCGGCGGATTTGGCGGCAATCAGCGCTTCCTGGATCTTGCGATACTGCGCGCGCAGTGCCGCGTCGCGGCTGCTCGCGGCGACCCGGACGCGGTTCATCCCTGCGCCGGTGCCGGCCGGAATGAGACGGCCAACGATGACGTTCTCCTTGAGCCCGATCAGCGTGTCCTTCTTGCGAGCGCGTCTGCAACGAGGCCTTGGTGATACCCAGCAGGATCGGCTTGCCTTCCGCAGGCTTCTGGCCCTTGGTCAGTTTCGCATTGTATTCGTTCATTTCTTCGTAGTCGACCTGTTCGCCGGCGAGCAGCGTGGTATCGCCGCCATCGGTGATCTCGACCTTCTGCAGCATCTGGCGAACGATCACCTCGATGTGCTTGTCGTTGATCTTCACGCCCTGCAAGCGATAGACTTCCTGGATTTCGGCGACGAGGTACTCGGCCAGCGCCTCGACCCCCATGACCTCGAGGATGTCATGCGGATCGGGCGAACCGGAGATCAGGTTGTCGCCCTTCTTGACCCAGTCGCCTTCCTGGACGTCGATGACCTTGGACTTGGGGATCAGGTATTCCACCGGCTCGCCGTCCTCGGGCACGATCGCGATCTTGCGCTTGGCCTTGTAGTCGCGGACGAATTCGATCCGGCCCGAGGTCTTGGCGATGATCGCGTTGTCCTTGGGCTTGCGCGCCTCGAACAGCTCGGCGACGCGCGGCAGACCGCCGGTGATGTCGCGGGTCTTGGCTGCCTCGCGGCTGGCGCGGGCGAGAATGTCGCCTGCCTCAACCTCTTGCCCGTCCTCGACCGAGATCGAGGTGCCGGGGGCGAGCATGTAGCGCGCTGCCTCGGTTTCGGCCCCGGTCTCGTTGAGCAGGGTCAGGCGCGGACGCAGGTCTTCGGTCTTCTTGGTTGCGCGGCCCGAATTGCGCACCTCGGTGACGACGCGCTGGGCGATGCCCGTGGCCTCGTCGACCTGCTCGGTCATGGTGCGTCCGTCGATCAGGTCCTGGTATTTCACCACGCCCCGGGTTTCGGTGATGATCGGCAGCGAGAACGGATCCCATTCGGCGATGCGATCACCCTCGGACACCTTGCCGCCATCGGGATTGAGCAGCACGGTGCCATAGGGCACCTTGTGGATCTCGCGCTCGCGGCCTTCCTCGTCGAGGACGACGATCTCGCCGTTGCGGGCGAGCGAGAGCAGGCGACCACGCTTGTCGGTGATCGTCGGCACGTCGCGATAGGTGACCGAGCCCGAGCACGAGGTCTCGAGGTGGCTGGTCTCGTTGAGCTGGGCCGCGCCGCCAATGTGGAAGGTGCGCATGGTCAACTGGGTGCCCGGCTCACCGATCGACTGGGCAGCGATCACGCCGACCGCCTCGCCGATGTTGACCGGGGTGCCGCGCGCCAGATCGCGGCCATAGCACTTGGCGCAAACGCCCTGTTCGGCCTCACAGACCAGCGGTGAGCGGATACGCGCCGCCTGGATGCCGGTCTCCTCGATTGCCTTGACCGCCGGCTCGTCGAGCAGGGTGCCATTGGCGACGATCACATTGCCGTCCTTGTCGGCGATGTCCTCGGCCAGGGTGCGGCCAAGGATGCGCTCGGCCAGCGAGGCAATGGTCGAGCCGCCCTGCACGATCGAGCGCATTTCCAGCGCGCGCTCGGTCTTGCAGTCCTCGATCACGACGACGCAATCCTGCGACACGTCGACCAGGCGGCGGGTCAGGTAGCCCGAGTTCGCGGTCTTGAGCGCAGTGTCGGCAAGGCCCTTGCGGGCACCGTGGGTGGAGTTGAAGTACTCAAGGACGGTCAGGCCTTCCTTGAAGTTCGAGATGATCGGCGTCTCGATGATCTCGCCCGAAGGCTTGGCCATCAGCCCGCGCATGCCGGCCAGCTGCTTCATCTGCGCCGGCGAACCGCGCGCGCCCGAGTGGCTCATCATGTAGATCGAGTTGATCGGCGCTTCCCGGCCATTCTCGTCCTTGGGCGTCGCCCGGATCTCGTCCATCATCGCGTTGGCGACCTGGTCGCCGCAACGGCTCCAGGCGTCGATCACCTTGTTGTACTTTTCCTGCTGGGTGATCAGGCCGTCCTGATACTGCTGTTCATAATCGGCAACCAGCGCCTTGGTTTCCTCGACCATCGCTTCCTTGCTGTCGGGGATGATCATGTCGTCCTTGCCGAACGAGATGCCTGCCTTGAACGCATGGCGGAAGCCCAGCGACATGATCGAACCGGCAAACAGCACCGTGTCTTTCTGGCCGGTGTGGCGATAGACCT
>JBIPOX010000381.1:0-3470 GCA_044378785.1 Novosphingobium sp. | reverse complement strand
CGTGGGAAGAGTCGTGCATTGTCATCTTTGTCGCGTCCGCACTCCAACAACAAAAGCCGCTCGCACCGCGGACAATCAGCACGTACTTATCTGGGGCCGAAAATACCTGGTAAACGAGGGTGTTGATACTCGGTTCATGAACAAATCACAATACATACGCAACACGAAACAGGGCCTAGCCCAGTACTACCGGGCGTATACGAACCAAACAACCGGCGACCGGGAAAGAATGCCGGTAACCGCAGACATGATCCGGCACTACTACGCCCCGCACGCCGCCAATCCAACCATTGCCCAACAAGCAATCCACACAGCCATGTTGATTGGTTTCACGGCAGTGGCTCGAGTATCAGAATACCTACGAACCCCGCACGCAACACACTTGCTCACCACTGACCGCATAGTGTTCGAAACCGACGACAGGAAACTCATACCCGCCTACCAGGTGTATAAGCACCCCGGCGTGCGCGTGGCCGCAGCGACCCTGCACATCAAGAGCAAAAAGAACGATCAAGCCGGGACCGGGTTCCGATACTACTTCACCAAAGCCCTCCCGGGCGAAACCTACTGCATCGTCCAGAGCCTCTGGGACTATGCGATGCGGGCGCGACCAGTCCGAGGAAAGTCGCTCTTCTACATCCCCAGCCTCGACTGGACACTGAAACCGCCATACTTTACCGAAGAACTACGTCGGTTAGCCGTCGCAAACGGTATCGACCCTACCCGGGTTTCTTCGCACTCACTGCGTATTGGCGATGCCACAACACTTGCCGCCGCAGGACTAAACGACCACGAGATACAGGGTGTCGGTGACTGGAAGTCAAACTCGTACCTCACTTATGTGAGGAAAAACATCACCCTCTTCGAAAAAGCCCGCACAGCACTTGCTAGCCCAACCGCGATGAACGCAACCGCGGTACGCTGCATGTACGGGTCTACAAACTCAAAAGCGTAGAGTAATTAAACTTCAATTAACCAAAAAACTTACTGACATGTGTAATATATGCAACGTACTTAACCCACCAAAGTATCCAACACAAAAAACACACAGTCTACTTACAGCTTCGCCAACACACGAAGTAGAAGCGACTTAAAAAGCTCCACCTCCTCGGCCGATAACGCGCCGCCCGCACCAACAGAGCCCGAGGCGGAACTAGCTCCGCCCGGGGCCGTACCGGAACCGCGACCGTCTACCATCACAGACCGGGGCCGGGATAACACACCCCGGTTAAAACCGGTGCCGGGTCCGTCCTGGCCGGACGAGGACGAACTCGTGGCTATGGCGCGGGGCCGGGATACAGACCTGCGGGACCGTTTAGCAGGCGCGGAACCCCCGCCCGACGATTTTGTTACTGGATCCATCACAGACCGGGGCCGGGATAACACACCCCGGTTAAAACCGGTGCCGGGTCCGTCCTGGCCGGACGAGGACGAACTCGTGGCAATGGCGCGGGGCCGGGATACAGACCTGCGGGACCGTTTAGCAGGCGCGGAACCCCCGCCCGACGATTCTGTTACTGGATCCTCGATAGCAGCCTCCGCAGCGAGATCCACGACGTCCACGACTTCACCTCTATAAAGCCTCGCCCGGCCCCTCATGGCCGCCTTCAAGTCCTCCGGCATTGCCTTTTTTATCATACGAATCGCGAATGCGCCGCGATACTTCCTTCCACCACTTCGCCAGCGTTGCACGTGGTGGGTCCGAACTGGCTACCGGCTCAAACAACGGCTCCATAAACGCTGCCTTCAGCGCCAGTAACTTCAGCCGCGGTTCCGGTTGGAAAAGCACACCATGGTATGCTGCTGGCAACATGAAGGTCACAGCAGGATCCTCGTCTGCAGCCGCGACAGAACTGTCTTCTAAAACACCGGGAGCTGGGACAGAATTGCCTCCCCCGGTAGTTGGCTGCGTCTCCGAAACCGGTAAACTGAGCGAGGCCGGTACAACTGACAGCTGAAGAGGAGCACGTACAACGGGCAATGAAACACATGAGTCCGGTAATCCCACAGCTGGACGAATAACGCCGTCCGTCCGATTGTAGGCGCCATAGATCCGCTCATCACGACCGGGGTGGCCTAGACACTCCCTGTCAAGGCCGCTAATGCTATGGGGACACTCCTCCCCGTTAAGGAATCGAGATCTGATGTCTGCGGCAGCCAACTTAGCGGCTGGACTCCCCATGTGCTTCGCAAAGAAGCCGCGGATGGGAGGACCCCACAACCGGGTCTGTCGGTTGAGGTCTCGCAGAGTGCGGTAAAACAACCGCGCCGACGACGAAAATTCCGGGGCCCCGAATACAGACCATACAATCTCCACATTCAGCTCCTTCGACCGCTTTCCACCAGCGGCACCGACACGTGTATGCAAAGATAACACTCGCGGATTACTCGATCCGGGAATGTACCAAAGAGGCCGCCCATCCAGGTCAGGATCCTCCACCGGGATCCAAGTCGCCACAGCCATTGCCTGAATTGACTTCCGTGCTAAGTACTCCCAGTGGGTGACAAGATCGCCGCCGAAAGGAAGTAGCGTATCGAAGGGAATCGACTTCACCTTTACATACACTGCCTCCGTACCGTCCCCGGCTTTAAGGAAATACATGTCCGGCCACACATAATTGGGCACTTTGTTCACTCTCTTCTCCGCCTCCGATGGAGAGCGTGGAATTGCGATGAACAAGTGGGCACCATAAACACCTCCGGCAACGTGCGTAGCCAATTCTTTGCACGCGGTGAGATAAGAGTCACTCACCGACTCCTAATAACCGGGGTACTCAAATTAACGATACAATAGAATGCACAAGCATTATTTATAAACAAATACACACCTGCTCCACAACTGGTTCACCAATTGCCTCGTCTCCAATTATATTAACTGGTTGGGCGGCAATTTCTTCCGCGACTACACCAATCCGCGGACTCTTCACCAACCGGCAATACATCAGACGAATCAGTATTTTCCTTTATTCAAATTGTGTTTATTAAATTAATCCAACATGAATAAAAAGGGACATACCATCGCAATTTCTTCCGCGACTTCACCACTCGCGGAATCTTCACCGAGTGGCGATCCATACAACGAACTAATATTTCCTGTATTATTCATCCCGGGTTTATTAAATTAATCCAACATGAATAGAGAGGGACTTACCATAGCTTCGAATTAACCCGCTAACTCACGCAAAGATAATACAAATGCTAAAATTCGCTAACGGGAATTTGCAAAAAAAAAAAAAAAAAACCGGGTTTGTGAAAACCCGACTTTTGGTACAGTGGAACAAACACAACAACACCGATGTCTCGGATTGCTAGTGCAATACTATGGCTCTAACCGAACACTGTGCCATTATGTTAAATCAAGAGAGAAGTGGTTTTTAATGCCGATCCCTTTGGAACCCGGGTACGTAAGTTTCGGGCCCCAAAGTCGGACAATCTCTTGTTTAACATGCGGCCGCCCGGAGTCCGGTTTG
>JBIPOX010000236.1:0-3476 GCA_044378785.1 Novosphingobium sp. | reverse complement strand
AAACGAGCCACCACGGCTCACGCGGTTATTGAGTCCGGACCCTAGGCAACCACCCGGCCAGGTCCGCCTTGGCGCGCTGGGTATAGGCAAGCTTGCGCTGCTTCTTCTTCACCTCGTCGAGCGGCGGAAACAGCCCGAAATTGATATTCATCGGCTGAAAGCTGTCGGCCTCGGCATCGCCGGTTACATGGGAAAGCAGTGCGCCCAGCGCAGTAGTTCGCGGCGGCGCTTGCCACACGCGACCCGAAAGCTCGGCGAGCGCCATGAGCCCAGCCATCAGGCCGATCGCCGCGCTCTCGACATAGCCCTCGCAGCCCGTGATCTGCCCGGCAAAGCGCAGGTGCGGCGCGTTCTTCAGGCGCAATTGCCGGTCGAGCAGCACTGGCGAATTGAGGAAGGTGTTGCGATGCAAGCCGCCGAGCCGCGCGAATTCGGCGTTCTCGAGGCCCGGAATGGTGCGGAACAGCTCCTTTTGCGCGCCATGCTTCAACTTGGTCTGGAAGCCGACCATGTTCCAAAGCGTGCCCAGCTTGTTGTCCTGGCGCAGCTGGACCACGGCATGGGGCCAGCGACCCTTGGGAAATTCTGGCGTGGCATTGCGCGGATTGTCCAGCCCGACCGGCTTCATCGGACCAAACCGCAAGGTGTCGAGCCCGCGCTCGGCCATGACCTCGATCGGCATGCACCCCTCAAAGTAGGGCGTATCCTTTTCCCACTCGCGGAACTCGGTCTTCTCACCCGAGAGCAGCCCGGCATGAAAGGCCAGGTATTGCTCCTTGTTCATCGGGCAGTTGATGTAGTCTTTGGTCTCGCCCTTATCCCACCGCGAGGCCAGCCAGCACACCTCCATGTCGATCGTCTCGCGATAGACGATGGGGGCGATTGCATCGAAGAAGGCCAGGCTTTGCAGTCCGGTTGCAGTGCCGATGCTATCGGCAAGCACAGCGGCGGTAAGCGGCCCGGTGGCGACTATCGTGAGCCCCTCGGCAGGGAGCATGTCGACCCGCTCGCGCACCACTTCGAGCGAGGGCAGGGCGGCAAGACGGCGCTCCACCTCGGCGGAAAAGACGTCGCGATCCACTGCCAGCGCCGATCCGGCAGGCACCTGTGCTGACTGCGCTGCCTCCATGATCAGCGAATCGCAGCGGCGCATTTCATGGTGGAGCAAGCCGACTGCGTTGCTTTCGTCATCGTCCGAGCGGAAGCTGTTCGAGCACACCAGTTCGGCCAGGCCATCGCCCTGATGCGCCGGGCCGCGCTCTCCTGACCCGCGCATTTCCGAGAGTTTGACCCGGATTCCACGCCGCGCAAGCTGCCAGGCCGCCTCGCTCCCGGCAAGGCCGCCGCCGATAATGTGGACCTGATGGCCCATTGGTCAGGCCTGTTCGGGCAGGATGATCCTGCCACCCGGACCGCGCCTGAGCGGTGCCTCGGCAAGCACTGCGGACCATGGCAGCGACCCGTAGATATGCGGGAACAGTGCGCCGCCGCGCGAGGCCTGCCACTTTATCGCATCGCCCAGCGCGGCAAGGTCGACGGCAAGGATGGTGAGGCCATCCTGCCCGGCGAAGTGCTTGGCAACGGTCTCGTCGACTTGCGCTGCGCTCGACAAGTGGACGTACCCATCTGCGAGATCGACCGACGATCCGACGAACTCGGGAACTTGAGCAAATTCAGCCATTTGCTCGGCGGTCAGCACCTTGTAGGCGACGCGGTCATGCTCGCTCATGCCTCGGGCTCATCATCTCCATCGGGCTCCGCAGCGGGCGGGGCCTCAGCCGAGCGCGAGGCCATTTCCTCGGCAATCGCCGCTTCGGCCTCGTTTTCCGGTTCGGTGCTCTCGTCGATCCCGACCGCGCTCACAACGAATTCGCCATCGGCCACGTCGAACAGCCGCACTCCGGCACTGCCGCGCCCGATCACACGCAGCGAATCGAGCCCGATCCGGATCAGCTTGGCCTGGTTGGTGACCAGCATCAGCTGATCTTCCTTGGTCGCCGCGAAGCTCGCTACAACCTCGCCATTGCGGGCAATGTTGTCGATATTGGTGATGCCCTGACCGCCGCGCCCGGTGCGCCGGTATTCGTAGGCAGAGGACAATTTGCCATAGCCGTTGGCGCAGACCGTGAGGATGAACTGCTCGCGCTGCTCCATCTCGGCAAAGCGCACCTGATCGCGCATTTCACCTTCTTTCTCGGCCTTCCACGGCGCGAAGCGCAGGTATTCCTCTCGCTCCTCGGCGGTGGTGCCGACCCGGTGCAGGATCGAGAGCGAGATGACCTCGTCGTCGCCTTTGAGGTTCATGCCGCGCACCCCGGTCGAGGTGCGGCTCTGGAACGCGCGGACGTCATCGCCCGCAAACCGGATCGCCTTGCCTCCGCGCGTAGCGAGCAGCACGTCGTCGTTGCTGTCGAGCAGGGCAACGCCGATCAACCGGTCGCCCGCCTCGTCCTCGAAACGCATCGCGAACTTGCCGTTCGAGGGTATGTTCGAGAAGGCATCCATGCTGTTGCGCCGAACATTGCCCTTGGCCGTCGCGAAGACGACATGCAGCGCGCCCCAGGTGCTCTCGTCTTCGGGCAAGGGCAGCACGGTGGCGATGGTCTCGCCCTCGTCGAGTGAGGGCAGCAGGTTGATGATCGGGCGGCCGCGCGTCGTCGGGCCACCCTCGGGCAGCCTCCAGACCTTGAGCCGGTAGACCTTGCCTGCCGTCGAGAAGAACAGCACCGGATTATGCGTCGAGGTGACGAACATCTCGGTGACTGCATCCTCTTCCTTGGTCGCCATGCCAGCGCGGCCCTTGCCGCCGCGATGCTGGGCGCGGAAGGTGGAGAGCGGCGTGCGCTTGATGTAGCCGTCCATCGTCACGGTCACGACCATGTCATCGTGGGCGATCAGGTCTTCGTCCTCGATGCCGTCAACCGCGCTGGTGATCTCCGAAATGCGCGGGGTGGCATAGGCGTCGCGGACCTCGCGCAGTTCCTGCCGGATCACCTCGTAAAGCTTTGCCCGGTCGCCAAGGATCGAGAGGAACTCCTCGATCGCGATAGCAAGTTCCTGGAGCTCCCCGCCGATCTCGTCGCGGCCGAGCGCGGTGAGGCGATGGAGCCGCAGGTCAAGAATCGCCTTCACCTGCTCCTCGGACAAACGATAGCTGCCGCCTTCCTGTTCGGCACTGGGCTCGATCGCCTCGACCAGGCGGATATAGGGCGCGATATCGCCGATCGGCCACTCCCTGGCCATCAGCTTGCCGCGCGCCTCCGCCGGGTTGGACGAGCCGCGGATCATCCTCACCACTTCGTCGAGGTTCGATACGGCAACGACCAGACCAAGCAGGATATGGGCGCGGGTGCGGGCCTTATTGAGTTCGAACTTGGTGCGCCGCGTGATGACCTGTTCGCGGAACTGGACGAACGAGCCGATAATGTCGCGCAGGCTCAGCGTTTCGGGCCGGCCGCCGCGGATGGCGAGTATAT
>JBIPOX010000235.1:0-3479 GCA_044378785.1 Novosphingobium sp. | reverse complement strand
TTCAGCGTCTTGGCGCCCTGCTCCATGATGTGCTTGCCCACCGCAGTCGAACCAGTGAACGAGATCAGGTCGACGCGCGGATCCTGTACCAGCATCTCGCCAGCCATGGCCGGATCCGAACCGAACACCACCTGGAGCACGCCCTTGGGGAAACCGGCCTTGTGCGCCAGTTCGCCGAAGATCGCTCCCATTCCGGGCGTGTCTGGTGCCGGCTTGAGAATGACAGTGCAGCCAGCAAGCAGGCCTGCGACAACCTTGCCGATATTGACATAGAGCGGCACGTTCCACGGCGTGATTGCTGCGACGACGCCCGCCGGTTCACGCACGGCAATGCGCTTGCTACCCGTTCCGGTCATCGGGCTTACCCGGTCGCCGTAGTCCTTTTCCCACTCGACGTTATGGCAGACCTTGAGATAGTCGTCCCATCCATCCATCGCCATGCTGACTTGCGCGAGGTTGACTTCGCCGCGGCCTGCTCCCGCCTCATGCACGGCAAGGTCGCCCAGACGATCCCAGTTTTCCTTGAACAGGTCGCGCAGCTTTGCGACCAGCGCGTGGCGATTTGCCGCATTGGCCGGCGTTCCCCAGTCGGTCTCGTCGAAAGCGCGCCGCGCGGCAGCAATTGCCGCGTTGACATCGTCGGCTGTCCCGTCAGCGGCCTTGCCGACCGGCTCACCAGTCCAAGGGCTGATGACGTCATAGGTTCCGCCATCGCTGGCTCCGCGCAGTTCGCCGTCGATATAGAGCTTGGCTTCGGGAAGAGTGGTCATCAGGGTCGTTCCTTGGAGGTTGGTTCGCTAGAAATCAGGGGTGGCGGGCGCCGACATTGACATGGGTCACGCGGAAATCGGGTTTGAGATCGAGCAGCATGCGGAAAACGTCGGTCACGCTGGTCGCGTCTGAAATCGGGTCCTCGGCAAGATTGCGACCGATTTTCAGGTTCTGCTCGAAGAAAGCAATCGCCGCGTCCATCTCCCAACCCGAGCTGCTGGAGGTCGCCTGACCGCCATCGGACATCGGCCCTGCACGCACCACGCAAACGCGGATGCCGTCGGGCTTCACTTCCTCGAGCAGGGCCTCGCTGAAGCGCTCCATGCCCATCTTGGTCGACTGGTAGAGGGAGAGCATGACGAACGGCTCCTTGACCGACTCGCTGCTCACATTGATGATCAGGCCACCGCGCTCCATCATGCCAAGCGCCTCGCGGCAGGTGTAGATTGGCCCGATGAAGTTCGACCGCACGATACGCTCGATCACATCATCGCTGGCGTCAGCGACCTTGACCGGCTCGTAGTAGGCCGCATTATTGATCAGCACGTCGATCTTTTCATGGCGCTCGCGAATCCTGGCAAAAGCAGCGCGCACGCTGGCGGCATCGCCGACGTCGCACTCGACCGCAAAATGAGGCTCGCCCAGTTCCTCGGCGACTTCCTGCACTTTCGAAAGGGTGCGGCCAAGCAGGATGCAAGTCTCGCCCTCGCTGGCGAAACGGCGCGCAATCGCGCGGCCCAGCCCTACTCCAGCTCCGGTGATGACGACAGTCTTGCCCACAATTTCTCCCTTGCTTCGATTCTCGGCGGGCAAAGCCTCGCCACTGTTACGTAACCATGCGGGTTCCGCCTTGCCACCGCCAGAGCGATGTTGAGGCCAACCGGGCGACGATTACCGTTCGAGGATCAGGCGGGTCAGCAGCAATCTGGCGATCTTCCAGCCATCGGCGGTGCGCTGATATTCCTCGTGGTAGTGACCAAAGCCGGTCATCGTCGTGCCATCGGGCCAAATCAGCCGGTCCTGCATCGCCCAGATCACCTTGGCACTGTCGCCCTCGATGGTGATCTGCGGGGCATGGACCTGATGGCAGGTCTTCACCTCGGCCAGCAACTTGCTTAGCGGCCAGACGAAATCATCGCGGGTGGTGGTCGCCGGCTGCCCGGCTTCGGGAACATCGACGACGACATCCTCGGTAAAGACATTCAACCAGGCTGCCCAGTCCTTGGTATCGAGCAGGCGACAGTAGTCCGCCTTGACGTTGCAGATCGCCAGCCAGTCAGCGAAATCGGGTTGCGAAGCCATTGCAGTTCTCTCCCAGCGCGGCGGTGTTGCCGCTTGTCTCCGGCAACGACCTTATCGTGCCGGAAACGCGGCGCAAGGGGTCTGCGGCCTCAGCCGGTCAGGCCAGGCGCGCGACCTCATCCAGCACGCGCGCGGCGTGCTCCTTCCGGCAGATCAGCAGGTCGGGCATGTAGGTGTCTTGCCGGTTGTAGACGAGCGGGCTGCCATCGATGCGCGAGCAATGCAGGCCATGCGCCAAGGCGACGGCGACTGGCGCACAGCTATCCCACTCGTACTGTCCGCCTGAATGCAGGTATATGTCGGCCTCGCCGCGCACGATCGCCATCGCCTTTGCTCCGGCCGAACCCATCGGCACCAGTTCCGCGCTTAGCGTTTGGGCGACCGCCGTGGCTTCGGCGGCGGGCCGGGTGCGGCTGACAACCATGCGCAGCTGCTCAGGTGCAGGCGGCACCGTTCCGGGCAGATCGGAGCGCAGCACTTCGCCCAGTCCAGGCAGCGCCACTGCGCCAATCGTCGCAACACCATCGATGGCAAGCGCGACATGCACTGCCCAATCGGAGCGCGCCTCGCCATATTCGCGGGTACCGTCGACCGGATCGACAATCCACACCCGGCTCATCGCGAGGCGATCGGCATTGTCCTTTTCCTCTTCGGACAGGAGGCCATCGTCGGGGCGCTGCTCGCGCAGGGCATGGACCAGGAACTGGTTTGCGGTAGCATCGCCTGCCTTGCCCAGAGCCTTGAGGCTGAGCATGCCGGACTCGCGCACGTCGATCAGAAGGCGTCCGGCAACCTGCGCAAGGTGCGCGGCAAGTTGCGCATCGGTCATGCTCATTTCCCTGTCCCCCTAAAGCCTGCCCTGCCCAGACAGCCGTTTTTCTCAGGCATCGCCCAGCAGCTTGTCGACAATCAGGCTCGCTGCGTCCTCCGGGCTCATCGTCGTCGTGTCGATGCGGATTTCTGGGTTCTGGGGCGCTTCATAGGGGCTGTCGATCCCAGTGAAGTTCTTGAGCTGGCCCGACCGCGCCTTCTTGTAGAGACCCTTGACGTCGCGCGCCTCGGCCAGTTCGAGCGGCGTGTCGATAAACACCTCGATGAATTCGCCTTCGGGCAGCATTGCGCGGACCATCTCGCGCTCGGCGCGGAACGGCGAGATGAAGGCTGTGACTACAATCAGACCGGCATCGGCCATCAGTTTGGCGACTTCGCCGACCCTGCGGATATTCTCGATCCGGTCCGCCTCGGTAAAACCAAGGTCCTTGTTGAGCCCATGGCGGACATTGTCGCCATCGAGCAGGAAGGTGTGCCGGTTCATCCGGAACAGCTTCTTTTCGACCAGATTGGCGATGGTCGATTTGCCCGATCCCGAAAGGCCAGTGAACCACAGCACGGCCGGCTTCTGGTTC
>JBIPOX010000234.1:0-3482 GCA_044378785.1 Novosphingobium sp. | reverse complement strand
AGTTGTTGCGAGCTGTTGATATAGGCCAGGATCGTCGCCTGGATGAAGACGCCGCCCAGCATATAGCCAAGGGTTTCGCGTCGGCTCAGCGCATGCCACATGTTGGCGGCGATGACCGCCGGTTCGATGGCCTGGCGATATTCGGGGTGCAGGGTTTCGGGCAGGCGCTTCCAGACCCACAGGCCGACTGCGAGGCCGAGGCCAGCCTCGAACATGAAGATCGCCCGCCAGTCCGCAACCAGCAGCACTGCCTGACCAAGCAGCGGCGCGAGAATCGGTGCCAGCATGAAGATCATCGCGATCAGCGATTGGGCGCGCGCCATGCGGTCGCCGGAAAACCGGTCCCGGACTACAGCGATCGGGATCGTCACTAGCCCCGCAGCGGCCATGCCGAGCATTGTGCGCAGCACCAGCAAGGCAGTAAAATCGGTTACAAACGCACACGCCAGCGACAACACGAAATAGGCGCACAGGCTTACCAGTGCCACCTTGCGCCTGCCGAACCGATCGGCCAGCGGGCCGGGAAACAGCGCAAACATGCCGCTGCCCAGCAGGAATACGCCGATGACCAGCTGGCGGTCATTGGGGTTGGCAGCGCCAAGATCGCTCGCAATCGTGCCCAGCGCGGGCAGCATGATGTCGATCGCCACCGCCTGCAAGGCCATCAGCCCTGCCATCATGGCGACGAATTCGACTTCTTTCATGGGGAATTGGCGGATGTCGCCGCTATCGGACTTCATCGCCCGCCCTTGCCGCAAGCTGCGCGGCTTGGCTATCCCCAATCCATGACCGAGCGCGATGCAGACGAGGAAGACGACGGCGCAGGCCTGCGCAAGATTATCCATGTCGACATGGACGCGTTCTTCGCCAGTGTCGAACAGCGCGACGATCCTTCGCTGCGCGGTTTGCCAGTCGCGGTTGGCAGCGCGAGCGGGCGCGGCGTGGTCGCGGCAGCGAGCTACGAGGCGCGGCGCTTTGGGGTACGCTCGGCGATGCCATCCGCGCGGGCGCTGCGGCTCTGTCCCGAGCTGATTTTCCGCCCGGCCCGTTTTGAGGTCTATCGCGAGGTCAGCCAGCAGATCAGGGCGATTTTCCGTGAACACACCGAACAGATCGAGCCGCTCTCGCTCGACGAGGCCTATCTCGACGTCACCCACGACTTGCAGGGGATCGGCTCGGCGACACAGATCGCGCAGCAAATCCGCCGCCGCATCCGCGCCGAAACCAGACTGACCGCCAGCGCCGGAGTGTCCTACAACAAGTTCCTCGCCAAGCTGGCCAGCGACCAGAACAAGCCCGACGGGCTGTGCGTGATCCGCCCCGGGCAAGGTGCCCTATTCGTTGCCGGTCTGCCGGTGCGACGCTTTCACGGGATCGGCCCGCGCGGCGCGGAAAAGATGGCTCGCCTCGGCGTCGAGACCGGCGCGGACCTCGCCGGAAAGGACCTGGCCTGGCTGCGCCTGCATTTCGGATCGATGGCCGAATACCTCTACGGCGCAGCGCGCGGCATCGACCATCGCCCGGTGCGCGCCAACCGCAAGCGCAAGTCGGTGGGCGGCGAGCGCACCTTTCACGACAACCTTGCCGAACCTGCGGAGCTGCGCGCGACCTGCGAGCGGATCGCTGGCATCGTCTGGGAGCGGATCGAGGCGAGCCGGACGCGCGGACGCACGGTCACGCTCAAGCTGCGCTACGCCGATTTCACCACGCTGACCCGTGCCCGCTCGCAAGGCCACTGGATCGCTGACCGGGCCGAGTTCACCGCGCTGGGCGTGGCGCTGCTCGAGGAGCTGATGCCCTTGCCCCAGCCGGTGCGGCTGATGGGGCTGACCCTGTCGGCGCTCGAGGGCGAGCAGCAAGGGTCAGCGCGCGACGAGCCTCAATTGTCCTTGCTGTGACCCGCTTCGAGTAACCCAAGCCGCCTCCTTACCGGGGCCGAGAGGCCATGGGGTAGCTCGGTAAGCGCAAACCAGCGCGCCTCGACAATCTCGCGCAGGTCCGGTCGCGGCTCGCCCATCGCGCGCCCGACAAAGACAAAGGCGGTGTGCGGCGCGCCCGACAGTGTCTCTTCCAGGGTTGCGAGCAATTCAAGATTGGCGATGGCAAGGCCCAGCTCTTCGTCGAGCTCGCGGCGCACCGTCAGCCACGGGTCTTCGCGCCTGCCGCAGCCGCCACCTGGCAAGGCCCAGCCAGGCGCGCCATAGCTGTGGCGCACCAGCAGGATGCGGCCCGCCTCGTCGCGCAACACCGCGCTGACCCCGCGGATCGGCAGCTTGAGCACCCGGCGCAACTGCGCCCGCAGGCGAAAGGCGATCCGATAGAGCGCGCGGTGCAGGCTCGCCGGGATCGGCAGGCGCACTGCGGCTAAATCCAGTCGACAGCGCGCATCGCGATATAGGCGCCCACCAGGATGAAGACGACTCCGAGCAAGCGCCGCGCCACCCGCGTGCGCGCAGATAGCGCAGATGCCGGATAGGCCCAGCCCAGCGCGACCAGCACGATCCCTCCCAGTGCGCCGCCCGCCGCAGCCGTGATCGAAGCCTGCGCAGCAACTGCTATGCCAAACACGATAAAGCGCGCTGCGTCGGTCAATTGATGCGCCAGCATGACGAGGGCGAAAGCGCCTGCCGACCGGGTCGGCTCGCGCCCGGCACCGCGCGGCGCAACCACCAGCGATTCGGCCCCGGCAAACATCACTGCCATGGCGCAAAGGAATACGCGCGGATCGGGCTGCATCAGCGGAATGATCTGGCTAGCCGCCCAGCCGGCAAAGGCCGCCGTCGCAATCGAAACGAGGATGGCGATCACCAGCAGCAGCGGCCGCTTGCCCTGCGCCCGGGTAACGCTGGCGATTGTAACCTGATCGCGCGAGGCAAGCCCTGAAAGGATCACTGCCACGAAGGTGAGGTAGAACGGGATCATCGCGCCTCGCCTGGTTGCCCGATGCGCCGTCTTGGCCGCAGGCGACGCGCAAGACAACCGCAGCCTGGCGAATTGTGCGGGGAAAGAGATTTTGTCGCAGGCAAGTAGCCCGAACACCTTGTCCATATTTTCGTAACCCGAAAGGGTTAATGGCGCGAAGGACTTGGGCAAAGGGATACCGGCAAGGCGACCCGGCCTGCACGCGAGTATGCGGCGATGACGATCTACGGTGAATGCGAAACGCACGGCATGTGCTTGCCGGTGACCATTTCGGACCTGGGCCAATCGGGCTGCGCGCTCGCCAGCGAGAGCGCGGACCTGCTCCCTCAGGGCGAGATGGCGCTGTGGATCGGCGCGATCGGGCCGCTCGCGGCGATCGCCATGCACAAGGACGCCACCCACGCCAGCGCGGCCTTCAAGCAGCCGCTTGACCCGCGCATTCTCGAGCATTTCGGCCAGGCCTGACGCAGTGGTTGCCTTCGCACAGGCTCTTGGCCACAAGTGCGCCTGATTAGGGTCCGGACCCAATAAGCACGTGGCCGTGGCTTGAGCCAGAATTG
>JBIPOX010000317.1:0-2785 GCA_044378785.1 Novosphingobium sp. | reverse complement strand
CCGTTGGCGACCATCGGAATGCGAGACGCGCCGGTCACCAGTCGCCAGTTTACGGCGATTCCCGGCGATTGCGTCGCCGTGCGGATCGCATCGACGATCTTCAGGCACAGATCGATCGAGTAGCCGACGGGCTGGCCCTTGTCGACCTGATAGGAGAAAGGAGACGAGGCGTCGCGATGGCCGATGGTTATCGCCTGTGTCGCCTTGATTTTCTTCAACGTGTCGCCGTCCTGGCCAAGCGCCGGAAGGCCGGCGCACAACCCCAACAGAATGCATGCCAGTTTCACTGCTGCCTTGGCTGCCGTCATTGTCTTCGCCCCCAGTTGGATCTTCATTCACAGCACCGTCGTCGCGAGAAAGCTCTTTAGCGGCTCCATCGACAGCGCAATCTTCGAGGGCCCGATCAGACCGTCGTTCCACGCGAGGTAACACATCGCCGTGCCGGCGGCGGCGGTGAAGCAGCAGACCACGGTGAGCCTTGCCCTGGGCCTGCCGACATATCCCAGCGCGACGACGAACTGGGTGGTCAGCGCAATCACGGTAAGGACCAGCCATTGCGCAACGCCGCTCGACTTGCGCGACTGGGCGATCCGTTCCGTGCGCGCCTGCCGCATTTCGTCGACTTTCGTGAGGATGAGCGACTTGATGGACGGCGATGCCGGACTCTGCACGACGAAGAGCGTCACCACCTGGACCATCGTGTCGGCCATGTCCTGAGCCGGGCTTGTCGCATCACCGGAGAGTTCGAGCCAGTTCTGCTCCAGTGCCGTGACGGCCTGCAGGTACTCGATCAAGGCCTGTTTGACCGGCGCCGCCGACGCGCCGACGCCGTCGGAGAACTGCACGATCGAGCGCGCAACGCTGACCTCCTTCTGGACCGCCACCGAGAGGTCGCGCGAGCGCTGTGAGATGTCCGACGTACTGAAGGCGAGGAACAGGCTGAACATGATGGCGACCAGACCGGCGGAGGCCGTATCGACCCGGTCGCCGGGCTGGAATCGATCCTCGACGAAGCGGATGCCGAGGATGAAAGCCGAGAACGCCGCCCCGAAAAGCAGAATCGCCAGCACGCCCACAAACAGGTTCTGCGTCACTGCGAAGCAGTTCTATCGGGTCCAGCGGAATAGCTTTCTGGAACGCGGCGCGAGCCGTCGGGGCAGGCGGAACGTGTCATCGCATCGTTGCCCCAAGAGAACCGGATTTTTCAGGCTATGGTAAGTCAGCCTACACGTGGACTAAACGAGAGTCATGCGCTATCGGCCTCCGCCCGCAGGGCAGGCCGCAGAGACGCCTGCTGTCTCACCGAAGCCTTGCAGGGGTCAGCGGCTCGCCCCGCCACGCGCCATGACCGTGGTCAGTTCGAACATCGCCTCGTGCGCGCAGCCGTCGAGCGGCCCCGTATGCCCGCCAAAGGCAACCAGCAGCGGCGTGATGTCGGGCAGGCCGATGTCGGTCCGCTTGCCGGGCTCGAGCCGGAAGATGGTCTTTCCTTCCTTGACCGTCTCGGTGACCTCGATCTCGGCAATCGTGGTCGCTTCGACCGATGCCGGATCCTTCGACAGGATGACGAAGTCGGCAAGCTTGCCGACCTCCAGGCTGCCTTTCGCTTTCTCCTCGAAGATCTGATGGGCCGGCCAGATCGTCATCGCCTTCAGGGCGGTGATCACGTTCACCCGCTGATCGGGGCCGACGATGCGGCCCGAGCCTCGCGCCCGGCGTGTGACGGTGGCGTCGAGCACACGCATCGAGTCGGGGAATGCAACCGGTGCGTCATGGTGGGTCGTAAAGATCATGCCGCGCTTGCGGGCCCAGCCGGTGGGCGAGATGTTCATGCCCGCCTGCGGGCCGACGGTGTGGTCCAGATGCCAGTCGCCCCAGTAGAACGTGTGCATCGGAAACAGAGAGGGAATGACGCCCAGCACCTTGTAGCTGTCGAGCTGATCCTCGCGCAGGAACTGGCCGTGGATCAACACCGGGCGCAGTTCCTTGCCGTCGGGCGTGCGCGCCTGCGCCGCGCGGTGGGCGGCGATCAGCAGATCGGAGGCGCGCTCACCATTGGCGTGGGTGATGATCTGGATGCCGTTCTCGGCCGCCCACTGCACGGCACTCATCACCTGTTCGGCCGAGGCCGCAGCGTAGCCGGAATAGCCCGGAGGATAGTTGCCCACGGGCTTGAAGTAGGGCTTGTCCCGCCAGGCGGTGAAGCCTTGCGGACTGCCGTCGATGGTGAGCTTGGCGCCGGCGACGCGGAAGCGATTGGTATAGGTGCCGCTCTGGTTGGCCTTGATGTAGGCGCGATCGACCAGCACGTCCGGGTAGGTTGCCACGTCGATGGCGAAGCCGCCTTCGGCGGCCACCTGCTTCATCAGGTCGGCGATGGGAGGCACGGACCGCCCTTCCTGGGCCGTGGTGTAGCCGAAGCGCGCCCACAGCTTGGCGCCCTCGCGTGCGAACACCTTCAATCCCTCCGGCCCGATGCGACCCAGGACCACCGGCATGGCTGCAAAGAACGCCGTTTCCTCCAGCGTGCCGTTGGGCTCGTTGGTTCCGGGCTTGCGCTGGATGACGCCGCCGGCCGGATCCTTGCTGGTGGCATCGTAGCCCATCAGCTTCAGCATGGCGGAGTTGGCCGTCGCCAGATGTGAGGACTGGTGGATGATGAGAACGGGGATGTCCTGCGATACCGCGTCCAGCTCTTCTCTGGTGGGATGGCGCAGTTCCGCGAGCTGCGCGTTGTCGTAGCCGAAGCCGATGATGACCTTGGCCTTCTCGACGGCAGCGGCGT
>JBIPOX010000011.1:0-12000 GCA_044378785.1 Novosphingobium sp. | reverse complement strand
TGGCGGTGTTGTAGTTGCCGGCAAATATGCCGGCACCGCTTGTCCCGCTCACGGCCCCGGTCGTGGTCACCGACAGCGCGCCGCTGCCCTGGTTGCGGGCAAAAATGCCCTCCGTGCCGCCCGAGACCGCTGCTGCGGAGATGGTGAGATCCGTGCCGGCGGTGGCGTTAAGGGCATAAATGCCGATGCGGTTTGTTCCGGTCACGGTTCCGGTCGAGGTCACCAAAAGCGCGCCTGTGCCTTGGTTGCGGGCATCAATGCCGTCAAAGCCGCCCAAGACCCCAGCGGCGGAGATGGTCAGATGCGTGCTGGCGGTGTTGTTGTTGCGGGCAATAATGCCGGCGTTGTTTGTCCCGGTCACGACCCCGGTCGTAGTCACCGACAAAGCGCCGGTGCCGATGTTGAGGGCAAAAATGCCGTCAGTGCCGCCCGAGACCGCAGCGGCGGAGATGGTGAGGTCCGTGCCAGAGTTGCGGGCATAAATGCCGCGGTCGCTTGTTCCGGTCACGGTTCCGGTCGAGGTCACCGACAGCGCGCCGCTGCCCTGGTTGCGGGCATCAATGCCGCCATTGCCGCCTGAGACCGAGGCCGCTGAAATGGTCAGGTCAGTGCCGCCAGTGCCATAATTGCGGGCGAGAATACCGAGATTGGCGCCGCTGATGGTCGAGTTAAAAAGGTCGGTAAAACTTGTACCGTTTGTGCCCTGAAGGACGAGCGCATCGCCCGACGCCGTCACAACGCTGAAGGTGTTATCTGTATCGACCACCAAGGGGGTGCCGGTTTGGGTTTGGGTGGTGGTTTGTGCACCCGAAAGCGTTACTGTTTGCGCAGCCGCCATCGGCGCCAGCAGCAGCCCGCCGCCCAAAGCCAGCGACACCGCAAACGCCGACAAGGAAACACCCGCAGACAGCGCGCTGATATGCGGCGACATGCTGGCAACTTGGCCCTTCCACTTGGTCATCCGCCCGCCGCGCAAAATCAGATTGGCAGGGGTATGTGAACCAGGTTCAGCGGTAGTCATAAAAAAACCACTTTTTAATCTCACATTTCCCAAATCCCGCCTAAGAAAATGCCGCAGCTATGTAAAGCGCGGTATAAAAATGGGCCATTCCCCGGTTTAAAAAGGGGCCAGTCGTTGCAAACAAAAAGCCTCGAGGCACAGGTGTGCCGCAGGACTACGTCCAAGCCCACAAGTGGTTCAACCTCGGCGCAGCGTCAGGAGATGCGTCTGCCGTGAAGAACCGCGACTTAGTCGCCTCCGAGATGACACCTGCCCAGATTGCTGAAGCGCAGACGCTGGCTAGCGCATGGCGGAAGAAGTGACCCACACCCCATCCAACGAGCACATTGCTATGTATACCTAGCCTGTGGGTCCCATCTGAGCAAAACGGGGGGTGCCGGATCAAGCGCTGCCTAGACGCCCTCGGCCCGGATCGTTCTTACATTCGCCCCATCAGCGACCGGTGAGGCGCAGTAGGTTGCCCATGCCTGCATCAGCTTGATACGCTTCGGAAACAGGGTGCCGCGTTGATAGGCCGCCTCGGCCTTGTCGGCCAATTGGTGCGCCATGGCGTGTTCGACCACTTCGCGCGCGAATGACGTGCGTTCGCCTGCCCAGTCACGGAATGTAGAGCGGAAGCCGTGAACGGTGATGGCGTCGCGATCCATTCGCCGGAGCAGCATGGACATCGCCATGCCGGACAACTTTCCCCCGGAGGTCGCCGGAAACAGTGGCGCGTCCGGAAGCACCTTCGTGTTGAGCGGCTGCACTTCCCGCAGGATTGTCAAATCGCATTCAAACGCGACCCCCTTTTCGCGTCCAAAAACGACCCCCTTTGGATGGCGGAAAGCCGCGCTGGAACTTGGTGCAGGAGTGCTGGCTATGGGCGGCTACGGGCACTCGCGCTTGCGCGAATTCGTTCTGGGCGGCGCGACGCGCACTGTCCTGGCCCATCCGCGCCTGCCGGTATTGCTATCGCACTGATCGCTAAGTGCTCTCGGCGCATCATGCCGGAGCAGGCGTGATCGCCCTGATTTCTGCCATGACCGGAGCGACCAGGGCTTCCAGCTGCTGCGCCGGCCTGTCTGCCCCGGCTGACATCACGGCAGTGGAGACGCCTATCGCAGCCAGCTCGCTCGCGGCCTCGAGAAACCGCTCGGCTGTCCAGTCCGGCTGCGGGTGCAAGAAGGCAGTGATCTCGATCTCCGAAATATCGCGGCCCAGCGTCTCGCAATGCTGTTTGAGCACGCCGAGCTTGTGCGCGACCACGTCTGGCCCGCCGAATATGTTGCAGGCATCGGCATAGTGCGCGACGAGCCGCAAGGTCTTCTTCTCGCCGCTGCCGCCGATCATGATCCTGGGGCGCGGGCTCGACACCGGCTCGGGCACGCACAGGGTTTCGGCCAGCTGATAGTGCTTGCCATTGAACGGTCCGTTGTCTGCGCTCCACATTTGCAGGCAGATCTGCAGCGCCTCCTCGAGCCGTTCGAACCGCTCGCCCAGCGGCGGGAACGGCACCCCCATGCCAAGATGCTCGCGCTCGAACCAGGCCGCGCCAATGCCCAGCTCTGCACGCCCCTGCGAGAGCACATCCAGCGTCGTTACGATCTTGGCGAGCAGGCCGGGGTGGCGATAGGTGACGCCAGTGACCAGCAGCCGGAGCCGCAGGCGCGCGGTCGAGGCGGCGATGAAGCCAAGCGCGGTATAGCCTTCCAGCATGCGGTCTTCGGCCGGGCCGACGATCTCGATCTGGAAGAAATGGTCCATGAGCGACAGCGTGCGAAATCCGATCCGCTCGGCGGTCTGCGCCAGGTTGGCGAGGCCCGGGCCAATATCGGCGGGCCGTTCCGCCCAATCGAAGCGGGTTACATGCAGGTCAAGATCCATGCGGGTCAGTCCTTTGTGTTTGAGCAGTCCAGCGAGGAGCCAGGGTCAGGATCATATGGCCAGATATTATTGCGCGATGACAACCTCGCAGGCATCCTGAAAGACGATCTCGCGGCTGGCATGCAGGTTGTTATGCGGGCCGCCACCCCAGGAGGTCATCACCGTCGAGTAGACGCCAGTGCCGCCGGCAACCAGGATCAGCAGGCGATCGGGCGCACCGATGGCGGGCAGGATCAGGTCGGGATCGACCGCGGGCTTGCCGCTGCGCGCCTGGCTGACCCGGTCGGCGGTGTTGACTGCGCGCTTGATAAGTTGGTCGGCGATGCGTTGCCGGTCATAGCCTTCGCGGGCGAAAGCGTGGGCGTGATCGGGATTGAGCACGACAACGATAGAGCCGCTGTGGAAGCTGGCGTTATTGTGGCCCAGGCCTGCGATGGTCTCGGCGAGGACTGCGAGCATCCTGTCGGCCGCGGGCGAACCGTCAGTGCTGGGCGGCAGGATCACCGAGATCGGCGCGCCGACGCACGCGACGGTGACCGCGCTTTGCCCGGCCTCAAAGCCAAGCGTGGTGTGCAGCGGCGGGAACGGGCTGCTCGCCTCGTCCTCGCCAAGGCAATAGGCGATCGAGGCAGGCTGCGAGAGCAAAGACATTGCCGACTCGCCTGGCCACACGCCGCCCAAGTTGATCAGGCACAGCCGGACCGCGCGCCCGATCGTCAGGTTGGCCCGGTGCCCATAGCCAAGCGCGCCAAAGCCACTGGCGATTCCGGCTTCCTTCACGGCGGGGCCATTGACGATCAGCAGGGGCGCGACCTGATGCGTGGTCACCTGAAATTCGGTGGCGTCCATGCGCGGATCGCAGATCGCCATGATGGCGGCGATGACGACAGGAAGGTGTTCGGGCTTGCACCCGGCCATGACTGCGTTGATCGCCACTTTCTCGACTGTTGCCTGGCCCATGTTGGGTCCAACCTCGCCGAGGATCAGGTCGGCGTCGAAACCGGCCATGGCGGCCATCTCGAGCATTTCGGCGACGCGTTCGGCGGTCGGCAGGATCACCGGTAACCCATCGGTGGCCTTGAGGCGATAGAGCTCGTCCTGCAGTTCGGCCTCGCTCGCGCCTTCGATCCGCGCGGAACGCAGGTCAGGCTGCACGGGACAGTCTCGACTGCCATGACGCGATCACGTCGGGCGCGACCAGACGGGCAATCTCGCCGATCCGCACCGGTCCGGTGCCTGCCACCGGGTGCGGCAAGCGCACGCGCGGCACATCGGGCATGCCCACCGAGCGCGCGACGAACTGGCCCGCTTCGGTGAACTTCTCGGTGATCAGCGCGCAGACCGGAATCCCGGCGCGGGCCAGGTTCACCGCGTCGCGGGTCGCGCTCGAGGTGCAACTGCCGCAATGGCCCATCGCGGTGATCGCGACGTCGTTACAGGCGGCGATCTCGGCAATCTTTTCGGGCGGAGCGAGCAGCGAGGCGTTGGGAAATTCGTAGAGCGTCATCACTGGCGCATCGAGCAGGCCGGACAGCGACTCTCCCACTGCCGAGAGCAGGTTGGTCGCATCGAAAAAGCAGTTGGAGACTAGCGCCACGCGCAGTCCTCGCGCAGTAGTGTCGCAAGCAAGCGCATAAGGGGTGATCGCCAAGCTGGGTGCAGCGCGCGGATCGAGGATAGTGATGGACGGCATCGTGCGGTCTCCTCTCGTCGGTGGTTCTTTGAGCCCTTGCTGCAGGATGGTTTCAAGCAGCCGCGAAGGCAAGCGGTATGAAGCTGGACCAGCAATGCAGACTGCTCAAGCGACCGCGCCATCATGTTGCAAGGGCGCTGCAACCAGCTTGAACGGCACGCCCGCGACGGTCTGGACCCTGCATGCGTCATCGCCGGGCGCGACCGGCTCGATCTTGGCGCCCCGCGCGCTCCAGTCGCCATGCACCTGCTCGCCAACCCCCCATGCCAAGTCCTCTTGCTTCTTCATTTTTTCGCTTTTCTGCCGAACGAGTTCGTTTGGTCCCGGCACCGAATTCGTCTATGCCGAGCGCCAGCGTAAGTGCTTTGATGCCACGCCGCATCATCGCGCTGACGGGTGAGGTGGGCAGACCGCTGGCAGGGGCACAAAAATGCCTGCTGGTCCGGGAAAGGCTATTGAATGAACACCCCCGATCGTGCGGCCGAATGGCGCGCCCACTGGCCGCTGGTTCTGACCTGTTTCTTCGGCATGTCGATGACCAGTGTCGGGATTCACTCGATCGGCCTTGTCATCGAACCGATCTCGAAAGAGTTCGGCTGGAGCCGCACCCAGATCACCGCCGGGATCACTCTGGCCGCGCTGATGGCAATTCCGCTGTCGCCGTTCTTCGGTGCGCTGATTGACAAATACGGAGTGCGCAAGCTGGCAGTTCCGGGAACGGTTCTGGCGAGCCTTGCCACCGGAGGGCTTGCCCTCGCCAATGGCGCGACAATGCAGTGGGTAGTGCTTTGGGCATTCTATGGTTTGGCCCTGCTCATGGTCAAGACGACGATCTGGACCAAGGCCGTCACCTCAGCCTTCGAGGCAGGGCGCAGCATGGCGATCGGCGTGGTGCTATGCGGCACCGCCTTTACCGCGATCACAGTGCCACCGCTGATGCAGTTCGTTACCGACAGCTACGGCTGGCGCGAGGGCTATTTCGCCCTGGCCATGGCGTTCGGGGTGCCGGCGAGCCTGCTCACCTGGTTCTTCCTGTTCGACGCGCATGACCGCAAGGATGGCGACGGCGGGCAGGGCGAACACCTGACCTCTGGAACGGCGGAGCTACCCGGGCTCTCGATTGGCGAGGCGGCCCGCAGTTTCACGTTGTGGCGCGTGGGCCTGGCGACAATGATCATGCTGCTGCTGAGCAGCGCGCTGGTGGTCCACAAGGTGCCTTTGCTCAACGAGTTCGGGATTTCACGCGCTACCGCTGCCTGGCTGGTCAGCCTGACTGGTATCGCTTCGGTCCTGGGCAAGCTGATCACTGGCTGGATGATGGAGCGCTGGGATGCCGGGCTTGTCGGCAGTATGACCAATCTCGCTACCGGGCTTGCCCTGATCCTGCTGCTCGAACCGTTCCGCACGCCGACGACCATCGTCATCGCGATCATGATTGCCGGCTATGCCAATGGCACCAAGTTGCAGTTGTGCGTGTTCCTGACCGGCATTTACGCTGGGGTGCGCAATTACGGGAAGATATTCGGCGTCATGGCCAGCGTGATCGCGGTTGCGGGCGGCCTTGGCCCGGTTGCCGGAGGCGCGCTCTATGACGCTTTCGGCAGCTATGACATGCTGGTCATGATCACTATTCCGGGCAGTTTCATCGCAGCCTTGCTGATGCTGCGGCTGGGCGAATATCCGGAATGGAGCCGCGCCCTCAGGCCAGGGGCGAGCAAGGCAACGCCGCTCGCAGCGGCCTGATCGCCTGACCGGGCGCAGGCGGGGTCAGGCGCTGGCCTTTCCCGCCTCCTCCCAATAGCGGGCGCGCAACTCGCGCTTCATCATCTTGCCGGTGATGTCGCGCGGCAGCTCCTGCTCGAAATCGATCGACCGCGGGCATTTGAGCGTCGAGAGCTGGTCCTTGCAGTAGGCGATCAGCTCTGCCGCGAGCTCGGGCCCGGCATCGGCCCAGTTGCGCGGCTGGACAACGGCCTTGACTACCTCACCCAGATCGTCGTCGGGCACGCCGAACACGGCGACGTCCTCGACTTTCGGATGGAGGATCAGCGCGTTCTCGGCTTCCTGCGGGTAGATGTTGACCCCGCCCGAGATGATCATGAAGGCGCGCCGGTCGCTCAGGAACAGATAGCCGTCCTCGTCGACATGGCCGATGTCGCCATAGGTGCGCCAGCCCGGATGCTTGGGATTGCGGGAATCCTTGGTTTTTTCAGGATCGTTGTAGTAGCTGAAATCGTTGGGAGTCTCGAAGAAGATCGTGCCGGTCTCGCCCACCGGAAGCTCGTCGCCATTGTCGTCGCAAATGCGAATGATGCCATCGACCGAGCGGCCGACCGAGCCGGGCTTCTTCAGGTATTCGGGGCTGGTTATCACTGTTGCACCAGCACCTTCGGTTCCACCGTAAATGTCAAACAGGATCGGTCCGAACCATTCGATCATCGCCAGCTTGACCTTGACCGGGCAGGGCGCGGCAGAATGGATCGCAAGGTCAAGCGAGGACACGTCGTACTTGGCGCGCACTTCCTCGGGCAGCTTGAGCAGACGGATGAACATTGTCGGGACGAACTGGCTGCGCCGCGGCTTGTACTTGTCGACCGCCTTGAGCAGATCCTCGGGATCGAACTTTTCCATCAGCACGATGGTCGCGCCCATCTGCTGTTCGGCGAGCGTCATGGTCAGGGTGCCGACGTGATACATCGGTGCCGTCGTCATGTAGCCGGTACCCGCCTCGACCGGCGACAAGGCCTGATAAAAAGGCGGATTGTGCGCATCGAACGGCTTGTCGGGCAATTCCTTGCGAATGCCCTTGGGCCGCCCGGTGGTGCCAGAGGAATAGATCATCGGTTGCCCGGTCGACTGGTCGGCAATCTCGCTGGCCGGCATGCGCGCGGTTGCGTCCTCCCAACGCTCAAGATCGCCGAGCGGCCCTTGCAGGGCAAAGACATGCTCGACGCCGGGGCAGAGCTCCCTGATCTGATCGACGAATTCCTGGGCGTGCTTGACACCCGCATCGACGATGGCGACGCGCGATCCGCTGTCGTTGATGATGTAGGCGGCCTCGTCCGGCTTCAGCTTGGAAGCGATCGGCGTCATGTAGAGGCCGGAGCGCTGCATCGTCCAGGTGATCTCGTGGAAGCGGGCGTTGTTGGTCGACCACAGGGCGAAGCCATCGCCTCGCTTTAGGCCGAGCGAGCGCAGCAATTGGGCGCCGCGATTGGAAGCGGCCTCCAGTTCGGCAAAGGTCACTACCTCGCCGCTGCCGGTCATGATGATTGCTGGTGTGTCGGGCGTTTGCTTGGCCCATTCTCTGATATGCATGGTTTGTCGAGTTCCAGTGGTTGCGATTGATATTTAAGGGTTCAGTCGGGACGATGGAATGGGCGATCGCCATCGACGGTGCAGCGCCGGACCACGCGTTCGAGCGGATAGTGATCGCTCAGCGCGCGGTGATTGGTGCTGGCCTCATCCCAGATGGCGAAATCGCCCTCGCTCCAGTGCCAGCGCACTTGCAGGTTGGCATCGTCGAGCATGGCGTTGAGATGGCGCAGCAGGGTATCGCTCTCGCTCTGGGTGAGGCCGATGATCCGGGTCATGAAGCCGGAGAGGAACAGCGCCTGCCTGCCCGAGACAGGGTGGGTGCGCACCAGCGGATGCTCGACTGGCTGGAAGATCGCCTCGACCTTCTTGGCGACCTCCTCACCGATATTGCTGGAGCGCCGGAATATCGCAAGCTGCTCGGGGCTGGGTGCGTGCAGCGCAGTCAGCTTGGCGCACATCTCCCGCATCGGCTGCGACAAGGCATCGTAAGCCGCGAACAGGCTCGCCCACATCGTATCGCCGCCGTGGGCAGGCATGGTGACGGCGCTGAGGAAGGCATAGCGCGGAGGTTCGGGCAGCCAGCTGATGTCGGTGTGCCAGTGGTCCGCCTTGGGCGGGCTGTCAGCATTGTCGGCGATCGTGCTGATATGGCTGATCTCTCCGATGACGCGCTGGGTGGGGTAGACGCTTGGCGTTCCGAACCGGCGCGCGACGGCAAGATGCTGCTCTTCGGTAAGGTGCTGGCCGGGAAAAAACAGTACCTGATTTTCGGTGAGCGCGGCATGGATAGCCGCGAAGGTGACGTTGTCGAGCGGCGCGGCAAGCTCGACATTGTCGATCCGGGCACCGATCTGTCCGGTCAGCCTGTGCACGGCCAGACCGGTCGCGGTTTCGCGCGCCAGCTCGCTGGTATCGTTCATGGCCGTCTCCCCGACGTGTTGAATTGAGACTGAATTGTCCTTTTAACGCTAGGGGTCGCGCCGGGTCTGTCAAGACGCCTCGTGGCTCGCTGTGGCCGGGTCTGGCCTCCTGCCTTGCCCCAAAGTCCGTGGCCTATCGGGCAACTTGCGCATTTTGGCGGGCGGGCCTAGTCGGCGGCAATCCATTGCGGAGTGTCCGCTCGACCAGAATACGACGACAGAAAGGAAGCGCCCATGGCCGGTCCGGACAATGGCGATATCTTCGAGGAAGCGAACGGCAAGCTGATCGTTCCCGATCATGTGCAGGATGCGATCCGCACGCTGCTGCGCTGGGCCGGTGACGATCCGGAACGCGAGGGCCTGCTCGACACGCCGGCGCGGGTTGGCCGGGCATGGCGCGAGTATTGCTCGGGCTACGCCGACGATCCATCTTCGCACCTTGCGCGCGTGTTCGAGGAAGTCGGCGGATATGACGAGGTGGTCCTGCTCAAGGACATCCCGTTCCAGTCGCATTGCGAGCACCACATGGCACCGATCATCGGCAAGGCCGCGATCGCCTATCTGCCGCAGAACCACGTGGTCGGCATATCCAAGCTGGCGCGGGTGCTGCACGGCTATGCGCGCCGCCTGCAGGTTCAGGAGCGCCTTACCGCCGAGGTTGCCAATTGCATCTGGGACGGGCTCAAGCCGCGCGGCGTCGCCGTGGTAATCGAGGCGAACCACTCATGCATGACCGCGCGAGGGGTGCGCACCCCGGGCGTCGGCATGATCACCAGCCGGATGATGGGTGTTTTCCTTGAGGATTCGAAGAGCCGCGAGGAAGTGCTCAAGCTGATGGGATACTAGGCCGCCGCGGTCAGGTATTCCGCGTTGCTGGGATCAGCGCCCCCGTAACCGCGCCCGATGCCGGTGACGCCAAGAACAGCATGACATCGGCGATGCCCTGTGGCGTGACCCAGCCCTTGGGGTCCGCGTCGGGCATGTCGTTGCGATTGGTTGGTGTGTCGATGATGCTCGGAAGCACGGCATTGACGGTGACGCTGGTGCCCATCAGTTCGACGGCAAGCGCCTCGGTCAGTTTGTGGACCCCGGCCTTGGAAGCGGCATAGGCACCCATGCCCATGTCGGCCTTGATCGCGCCGCCTGCGCCCATGTTGATGATCCGGCCCTGCGCGCTCTTCTTGAGCGCGGGCAGGGCAAGCTTCGTGATGGTCGCGGCGGTCATGACGTTCATCGCCTGCATCCTCGCCCAGCTATCGAGGCTGCCATCTTCGAGCGTTTCCCAGGTGAAGCCGCCCGCAATGTTGATCAGCACGTCGATGCCGCCATGCGCGGCCGTGACCTGATCGAGCACCGCTTGGGTTGCCGCCGCATCGGTCAGATCGACTCCGCCGATGTCGAGCGCGCCGGGCAGGGCGCTTGCCGCTTGCGGGGCGAAATCTACCCGCGCGACCTTGTCGCCGCGATCGGCGAAGGCTTTCGCCACAACCTGGCCGAGCGCGCCAAAGCCGCCCGTGACGATAACCGACTGTGCCATCTGACTTGCCCTTCCTCGAAAATGCGAACGGCTCCCCCGTTAGGTTACGGGAGAGCCGCTGTGCAAGCTTCCATTGTCGCTCAGAGCTGGCCGAGCATGTGTTCGGCCGAGCTGACATTATAGTCGCCGGGCGCTTCGATGTTGAGCTGCTCGACGACGCCGTCGTTGACTACCATCGACCAGCGCGAGCCGCGCTGACCCAGGCCAAAGCCCGAGCCGTCCATGGTAAGGCCCAGCGCCTGGGCCAGTTCGCCATTGCCGTCGCCCAGCATGGTGACATCGGCGCTGCCATCGGCGCGGCCCCATGCACCCATCACGAATGCGTCGTTGACTGCGGTGCAGGCGATCTCGTCGACGCCCTTGCCCTTGAGTTCGCCGGCATTCTGGACGTAGCTGGGCAGGTGCTTGGCCGAGCAGGTCGGGGTGAAGGCACCCGGGACCGAGAACAGCGCGATTTTCTTGCCAGCGAAGTACTCGCCGGTCTGCACCGCTTCGGGGCCGCTTTCGCCAGCCTTCATTACCTTGACGTCCGGGAGCTTGTCTCCAACGGAAATGGTCATTCGCGCATCCTTTCCTGCAATTGGGTCGCAACGAGCGCCGATATAGTGCTTGGGCTGGAACCGGCAACCGCTGCTCCGCCCAAAAAACGCGGCAAGGCGCACACAAGGTGATCTCACGAACCCCATATAAAGAAATCTTTATATTTGATTCGCGATTGGCGTGGCGCTAAAGCTGCCGCCAGCCGGGGCGCATTGCGCCGCTTTTACCCGTTTCCAGAGAATTCCAGGAGAAGCCATCGTGGCCACTGCCATCGAAGTTACCCCCGATCGCGCCATCGCCGACATCTCGCTTGCCGCCTATGGCCGTGCCGAGATCGCCATTGCCGAGACCGAGATGCCCGGCCTGATGGCTTTGCGCGCGGAATTCGGTGCCAGCCAGCCGCTCAGGGGCGCGCGCATCACTGGCTTGCTGCACATGACGATCCAGACCGCGGTCCTGATCGAGACACTGGTGGCGCTGGGTGCCGAAGTGCGCTGGGCGACCTGCAACATCTTCTCGACCCAGGACCATGCCGCTTCGGCAATCGCCGAGCAGGGCATTCCGGTCTTCGCCATCAAGGGTGAGAGCCTTGCCGATTACTGGGACTATGTCGGGCGGATTTTCGACTGGTCCACCCCCGGCGATCCGAACCGCACCTGCAACATGATCCTCGACGATGGTGGCGATGCTACGATGTTCGCGCTGTGGGGCGCGAGGATCGAGGCAGGCGACGAGTTGCCCGAGCCAGGCAATGTCGAGGAAATCGAGTTCCAGCGCGCGCTCAAGGCCTTCATCAAGGCAAGGCCGGGCTATCTGACGATGTCGGTCGCGCATATCAAGGGCGTCTCGGAGGAGACCACCACTGGCGTCCACCGGCTCTATCACATCGCCAAGGACGGCAAGCTGCCGTTCCCGGCGATCAATGTGAATGACAGCGTGACCAAGTCGAAGTTCGACAACCTCTATGGTTGCCGCGAATCGCTGGTCGACGCGATCCGCCGTGCCACCGACGTGATGCTGAGCGGCAAGGTCGCCTGCGTTGCTGGTTATGGCGATGTCGGCAAGGGCAGCGCGCAATCGCTGCGCAATGGCGGCGCGCGGGTGC
>JBIPOX010000233.1:0-3499 GCA_044378785.1 Novosphingobium sp. | reverse complement strand
GTCCGGCCGGACAGGTCCTCAAGCAGCAGGTTGGTGAGACCGCTCGCGTCGTGCTCGCCAAACAGCAGGCGCGGCTTGCGAAACGGCGCGTCATTGCCAAGCATCCGATAGGTCAGCAGTTCGCGCTCACCGGGGCTGCGTCCGGGGCTGACGCCTCGCGTGCGACCGAACTTGGCGATCACGTCGGTCGGCGCAGTGATCGTGCCGACGTTATAGCCTAGGTGGACCTTGGCTGCCTGGCCGCTGGTGCCATTGCCGATCGGCTCGACCCTGGGCTCGATCGCTACCCGTTGCGGAACAACTGCGCCGCCAGCCGCAAAGGCGCGCTCGATCCAGCGCGCGGTGATCTCGCCGGGGGTTTCCAGCAAAGGCGGCGCGATCAGGGTCGACGGGTCGAAATCGTCGCCGTCCTCGCCCCAGAAGCCCTTCATGTAGGTTGAGTTCCAGCACCGCGTGAAGCGTCCGTCATACGCCTCGAAAACCTCGATGCCGCAGAGATTTACGCCGCTGCCGTCGCGGCTGTCCATGTTCCACACCGAGGTGACGAAGCGGTCGTCGGCATGGAGCACCTGATGGGTGAACCAGGGCTTGATCCGCAGGCTGCGTTCGACCCGCTCGATCTGTTCGTCGTGGCTGAGCGCAGTGACGCTCTCGGCGTCGTGACGGATGATCGGATCGGCGCAGACCTCGCGGATCTGCTCGGTGCGGCCGTTGTTGTAGACCTCGTCCCAGTAGATCTCGATCAGCTCGCGCGGTGTGCGTGCGCCCATGCCCATCCTCTCATTCCGGCAAACCCGTGTTGGCGCCGGGATTGGACGGTTTGTGCGACTAGGGCAAGGGGGCGCGGCTGGACTTGCGAGAGTGGCAATCGCCCCAAACCGCTATGTTGTCGGTCCGCTCACGCTCGGGAACGGGCACCACTTCGATCAGGCGGCAGTTCTCGCGGACATAGCCGAGCGCCAGTTGATAGGTTTCCTGATTGATCGGTGCATTGCGGGGCGGGCTGGCGATAATTGCCGCGCCGGGGCGCAGGGCAATGATCCGCTTCATTTCGGCCAGGGTGTTGAGATGGCTCATGTCGCGCTCGATAGTCTGGGCAAGGTGGGTCGGGAAGACGAGCGGAGTAATCATCGGCTGGCCGGTAAGGCGATACATCTGCGGCGGCATGTCGTAGCCCATCAGTGGGCCCTGGCCGATATGCGCGAGGGTCTGGGCGCGCAGCCGCTCGATTGCGGCGCGCGAGGCCTCGGTGTGGCCAGGCTGCCAAGGCGCGTAGGACAGCGCCAGTATCGCCATAGCCGCAAAGGCCGCCACGCCGACCGGGCGGCGGGCGAACAACGCCGACGCGGCAAGGCAAAGCGGAACAGTGAGCGGCATCACATAGTGCAGGTAGAATTGCGGCACCGCGCAAAGCCCGATCAGGGCCGCGACCAGCCAGGCAGCGACAAAGCGGCGCGCCTCGCCCTTGGTGCGCTTGAGGCCGATTGCCGCGCAGACCAGCAGCGGCGCTATGAACAGGGTCATGCCCAGAAGCCGCTTGAGCGCGGTCGGCCAGTGCTGCGGCTTGTCGAGATTGGCGAGCACCATCGCATGGAAAAACTCGGTCCAGTGACCCGACAGCCAGTAGCCAGCGACAATCGCCAGCACCGGTGCGGCACCGACCAGGGCCCACAGCGCAGCCGTGCGGGCGAGGCGGGGTGCGGGCATGCCGCCGCGCCACAGCGTCCAGACCGCGAAAACGCCAATGAAAGCGGCCTCGAACAGCGCCGGCTGCTTGATCGTGATGGCGCATCCGGCCAGCAGCATGGCGCCCAGCAGCGAGTGCGGCGCGTGTCCCTGGCGTAGCGCGGGTAGGGCGCGAACCAGGATCAGCATGGCCGAGGCGATGAAGAGGTCGTACCAGACCGGCGATTGACCTCCGTAGCCCTGCAATGCCGGAAGCCAGGCGAGGTAACTGACGCCCGCGAGCAAGCCCCCGAGCAAGGTCGAGGTCGCGGCGGGTTCGTCCTGCGCTTCGAGGCTGGCGAGCGCCACGGCAAGCCGGGCAATGACGAAAGCAGTTGCCGCCGCGAACAGGGCAGTGGCGTTCTGATAGGCTACGACCTGCTTGGAAAGGAAGCCAATCAGATAGAAAATTGTGAACAGGCCGAACGGTTTACGATCCCATACATCGACATAGGGCACCGCGCCCTCGTGCATGGCAAGGCCGACGGTGTGATAGAACACCTCGTCGCCGTGCAGGTTGGGATCGCCGAAGGTGTCGCTGCGCAAGACGAACGAAACCGCAACCAAGATCGCAAAGATCAGCGCAGGGCTGAGCGTGCCTAGCCATGTCGCGTCCCGGCGCGCAGGCGTGGCTTGCGATGCGGCGGCATTGTTCATGCTTGCTGGTCCCCGGCTTCAGGCAGGGTTATCGGGCAGACGTGGTTAAGGGATGGTTAGGATCGAAGGCCAAATCAGGGGGTGACATGGCCTCTGCCATCGGCTAACGGCCCGCCTTCCCAACGGGACTTTCGAAATTCGCGAACTCGCAAATTTCGATTGCGGTGCCAGCCCACTCCCCCACCCGGCCACCCAACGAGATTCTATGCTCTGGGTGGCCGGGTGGGGGAGTGGGCTGGAGCCGAACGATCCGAAATCGCGCCATTGGCGGTTGTCGGATCAGAACCACAATGCGCGATTCAAAGCGAAAGCGAGTGCTACGACATGAAACTTACCGATCTTCGAGACAATCCGGGTGCCCGCAAGGGCCGTATGCGCGTCGGCCGCGGCATCGGCTCGGGCAAGGGCAAGACCGCCGGGCGCGGCCAGAAGGGCCAGAAGGCGCGCTCGGGCGTCGCCGTCAAGGGCTTCGAGGGTGGCCAGATGCCGCTCCACATGCGCATTCCCAAGCGCGGCTTCAACAACCCCTTCGCCAAGGACTACGCCGAAGTGAACCTGGGCATGGTCCAGAAGTTCATCGATGCCGGCAGTCTCGATCCCAAGGCGGTGATTGATCACGCTGCTCTCAAGGCAGCGGGTCTGGCCCGCGGCGGCAAGGACGGGGTGCGTCTGCTGGCCAAGGGCGAGATCACTTCCAAGGTCCAGTTCAAGGTCACCGGCGCGTCGAAGGGCGCGATCGCGGCGGTCGAGAAGGCTGGCGGCTCGGTGGAGCTTCCTGCCGCTCAACCCAGCGAGCACGAGAAGAAGACCGCGCGCCGCGAAGCCAACAAGGCGGCGAAGTAGGGCACGGCTCGTCCCCGCGCGTGGGCGTGGGGACGGTGCGGTGCAAGGGTTCGACATCGCGCGTCTGTCGCTATATGGGGCTGACACGCGGTCCGATGCGGATCGACAGCGAGGCTAGTTCAGCACATGGCATCACGCGCCGATAATATCGCCAGTTCGCTCAGCCTGGCCAATTTCTCCAAGGCGACCGAGCTCAAGAACCGCATCTGGTTCACGATCGGCGCGCTGATCGTGTTCCGGTTCCTCAGCTTTGTGCCGCTGCCGGGCATCAACC
>JBIPOX010000350.1:0-2569 GCA_044378785.1 Novosphingobium sp. | reverse complement strand
CCGACGGCCTGCCGCGCCGGTTCCGCTGGCGTGGGCAAGTGCACGAGGTGGCGCGGGCCGAAGGGCCTGAGCGGATCGCGCCCGAATGGTGGCGCGAACGCTCCCATGTGCGGCTGCGCGACTATTACCGGATCGAGGATGACGAGGGCCAGCGTTACTGGATCTACCGTGATGGCATCGCCGGGGACGGACGCGGCAGCGATGGCGCGGGCCGCGCGCCCGACTGGTTCCTGCAGGGGCTGTGGGGGTGAGCGCGTCTGCCTGGCGCGCCTACTCTGCTGCCTCCAGCGCCTGCACCGCCCCGCCGCGCGCCGCCTTCATCCGCGCATGGTCGGCCTTGCCGCCGCGCAGCAGCTGGCCCGAGTGGTTGCCGGTTTCCTTGTCGTCCTCGATCGTCACCTGGCCGTTGACCAACACATAGCGGTAGCCGCTGCCCCCCGAGACAAGACGGTATTCGTCGCCTGGCAGGTCATGGCGGAACTCGGGGAAATTGTAGTCGAGCTTGTCGTAGTCGTAGACGATGATGTCGGCGACCGAGCCTTCGCGGATGGTGCCGCGATCCTGGAAACCGGCGCAGAAGGCCGGGAAGGCCGAGAGCCGCCAGTGTGCCTCCTCAAGCGTTGAGAACTGGTGCTCGCGCACATATTTGGAAATGTATTCGGTGCCATAGCTGCCAGCGGCGAGATACTTGAGGTGAGCGCCGCCGTCGGACAGGCCAGGGATGATATAGGGGCTGTCGATCAGCTCCTTGATGCCTTCGAGCGTGGTGTCGAACTGGGTCGCCTGGAACACCGTCTCGAGCTGGTCGGCGAGCACGATCTCGCACACCGCATCGACCGGGTGCATGCCCAGCGCCGCTGCGATCTCGCCGATCGGCTTGCCTTCGAACGACTTGAACCGCTCGGTCCTGGTTTCGCGCAGGCGGGTGTCCTGGATGTCGTCGATGAACATCACCTTCATCGGCTGGGCACGCAGCCGCTCGCGCACTTGCGGGTCGGCGAAATTGGCGAGCTTGGCCTCCTTCGACAGGTCCGGCCCAGCGAGCTCGTTCCACACCGCGCCCCACAGGTCCCAATAGTCGAAGGTGAACAGCAGCGGCGGGTTCTGGGTGATGCCCTGACCATAGATGCGCAGGCCCCGGCGATGGCACTCCTCGAACCAGGCCATCTGGCCACGCCGCCATTCCTGCATCGGCCCGCCCGAGGGGACCACCGCCTGATAGATCATCGGCGCGCCGCTCACCCGGGCGAGGTCTTCCCACTGCTCGTTGGTCATGAAGCGGCCGCCCGAAAGCTCGATGAAGCCTTCGCCGCGCTCGCCCAGAACTTGCGCGAGCACCATGCGGGTTTCCTGATGCATCACGTCGCTGGGCATCGGCGTGCCGTCGAAATCGGACTGGGCGGCGTTGTCGCCGGTGGTCTTTTCCGGCTCGCCGGCAAAGCCGAGGCACTGCGCCGACCAGCCGCAAGCGCCTGCGTCCATCGCCTCATGCAGCAGCCGGGCCATTTCGGCGTGTTCGGCCTCGCTGGGCATGCGGCCTGCCTTGGCATCGTCTAGCCCCATCACCCAGACCAGCAGCGGATTGACCCCGACATAGGGCAGCACGTTGATCGCAAGCGGTGCGCGGTCGATCGAATCGAGCATTTCGGGATAGGTTTCCCAGTCCCACGGCATCGCGCTTTCCAGCGTCGCCATCGGGATTGCCTCGACCTTGGTCATCGAGCGCATCGCCCGTTCGCGCAGGTCTTTCTTCACCGGGGCGAAGCCAAAGCCGCAATTGCCGATCACCACCGAGGTGACGCCGTTCCAGCCCGAGGTGGTAAGGTAGGGGTCCCAGAACACCTGGGCGTCGTAATGGGTGTGCAGGTCGACGAAGCCGGGGGCGACGATCAGGCCGCTGGCGTCGATCTCGCGCTCGCAGGTTGCATCGGGAGTGATCCGGCCGACCTTGGCGATGATCCCGTCCTTGATGCCCACGTCGCCGATGAAGCGGGAATTGCGCTGTCCATCGACGATCATGCCGCCGCGAATGATGGTGTCGTAATGTACCATGGCCTGTCCTCTTTTCCGTTCAACGCCTTGATCGGATTTGGCGCAGTGTGCCTGCGCGCCGGGCAAGCCGCAAGCATTTGCTGCGAGCGAGGGCTAGGCACATTGGGCATAAGAACATATAAGGAACGAATGACTCGCTTCGGCATGATCCTGGGCGGGCCCTGATGCCCGAAGCGCCGCTCACTCCCGAAAGGCGCAGGATCGCGCTCGATCCCGACGCGGTAGAGCCGCCGCCGCGCGCGTCTTTCGTCGAGCTGGGCGTGGCGAGCTGCTTTTCGTTCCTGCGCGGTGCGTCCGATGCGGTCGATCTGGTCAGCGCGGCTCGCGCGCTCGGCTACGACGCGCTGGGGATCGCCGACGCCAATTCGATGGCGGGCGTGGTGCGCATGCATAGCGAGGCCAAGGCGCTCAAGCTGCGACCGGTGATCGGCTGCCGGATCGAGACGGTCGAGGGGCTCACGTTCCTGGCCTATCCGACCGACCGCAAGGCCTATGGTCGCTTATGCCGACTGATCTC
>JBIPOX010000232.1:0-3506 GCA_044378785.1 Novosphingobium sp. | reverse complement strand
CAACTCCGGCTAGCCGCTTACGCGCCAAGCCTGCGTATCCTCTCCCCCAAAGGGGCGAGGATTAGGGCAATCACAATTCCATCATGCTGGCATAGCGCTCGACCTGCGCAGCCGCGCCGCCGTGGCGCATCTCGAATGCGATCAGATTGCGGAAATGATGGCCGACCGGATATTCCTCGGTAACGCCAATGCCGCCGTGAAGCTGGATGCCCTGCGCGCCGACAAAGTGTCCTGCCTGTGCCACCTTGACCCGGCAGACCGCTGCCATCGCCGAACGATCCGGGCCATTGCGCACCAGCGCGTCGAGCCCGCGCAGCACCACCGAGCGCGCCTGCTCCAGTTCGATGAACATGTCGGCGAGCCGATGCTGCAACGCCTGGAACTGGCCGATCAGCTGGCCGTATTGCTGGCGGGTGTTGAGATATTCGCGGGTCAGCTCGAAAGCGGTGTTCATCACGCCCACCGCCTCGGCGCTTTCGACCACATGCTCGCAATCGATCGCATATTCGATGGCCGCGAGCGCATCGGCGGCGATCAGCCTGGCCGGCGTTGCCGCAAGCACCAGATCGCCCGCTGGGCGCATGTCGAAATAGAGATAGTCACGCAAGTGGGCAGCATCTGCCGCGACCTCGAAGAGGCCGATCCCCTGGTCGGTTTTCGCCGAGACCAGAAAGCTCGTCGCCAGCGGCGCGCCAAGGATGGCGGTCTTGGTACCGGTCAGCACCCAGCCCTCGCCCGAAGCCTCGGCACGGGTCTCGACCCACGAAGGATCGCCGCCCTGCCCTGCTTCGACATGAGCGAGCAGCGGCACTTCCTCGCCCGATGCCACCGCCTCGGCCCGGTCCGGCGCGAGTGCCAGAAGCACCTGCGCCGAAGTGACCGCCACGCCCACATAGGGTGCCTTGACCAGCCCCTTGCCCAGTTCCTCGGCGATAATCGCATTGTCATAGACCGAGCCGCCCAGCCCGCCCGCATCCTCGGGCAGCGCGATCATCAGCCAGCCAAGCTCGGCGAACTGGCTCCATTGCGCCGCGATGTCCGCGCCATTGCTCGCTTCCTGCTCGACCCAACGCCGCGCCGCATCGCGGAACATCACCTGCTCGTCGGTTGGTATGACTTTCATGCCCATAAAGGGTCCTGACTCAATAACCGCGTGAGCCGTGGTGGCTCGTTTGCGGCTTAGAATATAAGGAAATCCGCGAAAAGCGGGGCTTGCACCCCGGTTGAGCGGATTGACGAAGCAGGCCTGCCGCAAACGGCCACCCACAGGGCTTGGCCAGAATTGCCCATGGCGGCGTCATTCGATCGTTAAATAGAACCACTATTCGCCTCACTCATTCCTGGCCATGAACAATTCTGGCTCAAGCCACGGCCACGTGCTTATTGGGTCAGGACCCTCATCACCTCCTCAACAGCTGGCCGGCGATGATGTTGCGCTGGACCTCGTTCGAGCCGCCATAGATGGTCAGCGAGCGGCGGAACATGAAATCGGACGACACGCCATAGGCATCGGCCCGACCCGGCGGATCGGCAGGTTCGGACAGGAAGTAATCCGCCTCCGCATAGTAGGGCAGCCCGGCTTCCTCGAGCACCTCGATCATCATCGCGCCTAGCCGCTGCACCAGTTCGGTGCCGCGAACCTTGAGGATCGAGGGGGTCGGCGCGGCGCCAAGGATGCCCGCTTCCTCTTCGGCGACGACCCGCCACAGCGTCGCCTCGTGTGCCAGCACCTCGATCTCGAGCTGGGCGAGGCGGCGCTGGAAATGCGGGTCCTCGATCAGCGGACGTCCCCTGATTTTCGTCTCGCGCGCGATATTCTTGATCCGGCGCAGCTGGCCCTTGTGGCGCTTTACCTCGGCGCTGAAGGTGCGCTCCTCGGCAAGCAGTTCCTTGGCATAGGTCCAGCCCTGGTTTTCCTCGCCGACAAGGTTTTCGGCCGGGACGCGGACATTGTCGAAAAACACCTCGTTGAGCTCATGGCCGCCATCGATCGACACGATCGGGCGAATGGTGATGCCCGGGCTCGACAGGTCGATCAGCATGAACGAAATTCCTGCCTGCTTCTTGCCTTCGGTCGAGGTGCGCACCAGCATGAACACCCATTCGGAATAGTGTGCTTCGCTGGTCCAGATTTTCTGGCCGTTGACGACATATTCGTCGCCGTCCCGCACTGCCCGGCATTGCAGCGCGGCAAGGTCCGATCCCGCGTTGGGTTCGGAAAAGCCCTGCGCCCACATGATCTCGCCCGAACGGATCCTGGGCAGGTGATAATCCTTCTGCGCCTGGGTGCCGTGATGGCAGATCACCGGGCCGACCAGCGTCAGGCCCTGCGGGCTGATCGCCGGGCACCCGGCCAGGAACACCTCCTCCTCGAAGATATGGCGCTGCGAGATCGTCCAGTTCGGCCCGCCATATTCGACTGGCCAGCCAGGCACCGACCAGCCCTTCTCGTTGAGCTTGCCGGTCCACCAGACGACGTCCGGCTTGTAGGGATGGTACATCTTTTTCCAGCGCGCCGCCATTTCCGGCGGCAGCGTCTCGGCGATGAAGGTGCGCACTTCCTCGCGGAATTGATCGTCTGTCATCTGGGCGTAGTCGGTCACGGCGTTATCCTGGTCGACATGGTCATGCGGGCAGTTTGAACTTCTGGACCTTGCCGGTCGGGGTGGTCGGCAGGCTGTCGGTGATCACGACTTTTCGCGGTACCTTGTAATTCGCCATGCGCTCACGGCTCCATTCGATCAGCTCGGCCTCGGTGACGGTCTGGTCCGGCTTGGGAACGACATAGGCGCAACACACTTCGCCCAGGCGCTCATCAGGAATGCCGATCACAGCGACCTGGAACAGCGCAGGGTGCGCGAGCAGCATTCGCTCGACCTCGGCGGGATAGACGTTGAAGCCGCCAGTGATGAACATGTCCTTCTTGCGGTCAGTGATCGTCAGGTAGCCCTGTTCATCGATGAAGCCGATGTCGCCCGAGTGCAACCAGCCCTCGGGCGTGATTGCCGCGCTGGTCGCCTCGGGATCGTCGAGATAGCCGCGCATCACGCTCATGCCCCGGATCATGACTTCGCCGGTCTCGCCTCGCGGCAAGATGTTGCCATCGTCGTCCATGATCTCGACCTCGACGCCGTCGATCGCCTTGCCGACGGTAGTGGTGAGGATTTCGGGGGTGTCGGTGGTGCTCGACATGGTGGCGGTGCCGCAGCACTCGGTCAGGCCGTATCCGCCCAGCACGTTGGGTATCCCAAGCTTTTCGCGCATCGCAACGATCATCGAGGGTGCGATCGCGCTGGCTCCGGTCACCGAAACACGCACGCTCTTGAGCGCGTCGGGATCGCGATCGGGCATGGCGAGCAACGTCTGGAAAACGGTCGGCGGTCCGGGCAGGAAGGTTGCCTGCTCGCGCTTGACCTTCTCGAGCAGCGCCGGTGCATCAAGCACTGCTTCGGGAAGGGCAGCCGCGCCCACCGCCATGCAGGCCACCCAGCCCGCCTTGTAGCCGG
>JBIPOX010000025.1:0-9386 GCA_044378785.1 Novosphingobium sp. | reverse complement strand
GAAGACGGTGTTGGGAAACACTGCCCAGTCGAAACCGCTCTCGGCCATATATTCGGGGGTCAGCCCCTCTGGCCAGCCCGCGCCGCTTTCGATCGCGGCGAGGTAGATGTTCTCGCCCCATTTGGCGAGCACCTGGTCGGGTGGCGTGTCGGCGGGCAGCTCGCGCAGCTTCTGGATCGCCTGAAAGCCGCGCTCGGTCTGCATCGCGGCAAGGTCATGCTTGAACTGCTTGCCATACTCGTAGAGATACTCGCGGAAATCACCGATCTCCTGCGGCTCCAGCCGCTCGGACCGCCCGACCGGCAGGCCAGTGTCGAACTCGTAGCTCATCCAGCCGTGCCGCCCCATGCCGCGGCTGGTGGAATAGTCGCGCGTATAGGTAAGCATCTGCCGGTGCGTGGTCTGGACGTGGTAGAACTCCATGAAGGCTTCCATGGTGGTCTTCCAGTTGGCCTCGACCGTTGTGGTCTTGTACCAGGCCAAGCGCAGCTTATCGAACTCGTGCAGCGCGCAGCGCGAAGCCATCGGCTCGAGAAATTCCAACAGGGGCTGGCAATCGGGGTCCATGTTGATCCAAACCCAGCCGCCCCAGACGCCAACCTGGATATGGCTAAGGTCCGTCTCGCCGGGCTTCAGGCAATTGCCCCAGTCCGCCCGGTCGACCACCTCGATGTTGCGGCCATCGAGCCCGAAGCGCCAACCGTGGAACGGGCAGACGAATTCCCGCACGCCGCCAGTGCCCGCAACCAGCGTAGTGCCGCGATGCGGGCAGACATTGTGCATGGCAGCGACATCGGCCTCGCCAGCGCCGGTGCGCACCACCAGGATCGAATCGGTCAGGATCTCGTAGACGACGAAATCGCCAACCTCGCTGATCTCCTCGAGCCGACACGCCTGCTGCCAGACCCTGGGCCAGAGATGGCGCGCCTCCAGTTCGGCGAAAGCGGGGTCGAGATAGTCGGCAAGCGGGATCAGGTCGTCCCTTACTTCCTCGACCGGATAGGGCTCGCGATCCATTGTCATCCTCCCGCCGCTTGCTCGGGCGTCATTTCGAGATAGTCTACAAAGCCGCCCGCGCCCGCCTTTGCGAGCAGATCGAGGTATTCGTGCGGGCCGCCGCCGAACGGCATGTTCAATTCGTTTTCGGCACGCGGCTGGCCTTCCTGGTTGAAATAGCCCGGGGTGCAGGCTTGCAGGAAAGCCTTGCGCGCGGGGCTGAGCTCGACGCAGCGATTGACCCACGCCTCCTCGGCCTCAGCGCTCGGCTCGACCTCGGCAATGCCATTATCGAGGCAGTGGGCGATCACGCGCGCGATATACCGCGTCTGGGCATCGGCGATGTGCATGTAATTGATCGAGACGCCCGATTGCAGCAGGCTCATCATGAAGAAGTTGGGAAAGCCGCGTGTCTGCATGCCCCACAAGGTGCGCGCGCCGCGCGACCAGTGCGCTTCGATCGGCATGCCCCCGCGCCCGGAAATCGCCAGCCCGGCCTCGCGCGTGTAGCTGGTCATGAAATCGAAGCCGGTGGCAAAGACCAGGCAATCGAGCGCATAGTCCTTGCCGCCTGCCACCACGCCGGTCGGGGTAATCCGCTCGACCCCCTGCCCGCCCGTGTCGACCAGAGTGACGTTGGGGCGATTGAAGGTCTGCAGGTAATCGTCGCTGAAGCCGGGGCGCTTGCAGAAATAGTGATACCAGGGCTTGAGCGCCTCGGCAGTCGCCCTGTCGGCAACGGTCGCATCGATGCGCCGCCGAACAGCCTCCATCTTGCGGTATTCGGCGCGCAACATGTCTTGCGGGTCAGCCGCAGCGACCTTGCCGCCAGCAACCGCAGTGGGCTCGCCCAGCAGGTTGGTCCAGCTGTCGGCAACCAGGTCCTCGCCGTCCTGGATGCCGGAGGTCCAGTTGGTGAAGTTCTCGACCCGCTGCTGCCACCAGCCCGGCGGCTGGCTGGCGAACCAGTCAAGATCGGTCGGGCGGTTGCCACGCACGTCAACCGAACAGGGGGTGCGCTGGAAGACATAAAGCTGGCCGGCCGATTCGGCGAGCGGCGGCACGCACTGGATGCCAGTCGATCCGGTGCCGATCACGCCGACACTTTTGCCTGCGAGCCCGGTCATCCCGCCATCGGCATCGCCGCCGGTTGCGTCATAGTTCCAGCGACTGGTGTGGAAACAGGGGCCCGCGAAGGTCTCGATACCGGCAATGCCGGGAAGCTTGGGCCTCGCATAATGGCCAGTGCACGAGACAATGAAACGCGCTGCGATCTCGTCGCTGCGGTCGGTAGTGACGATCCAGCGCTGGCGCTGGTCCGACCAGGCGAGCTGCTCGACGCCGGTTTGCAGTAATGCGTCGCGATAGAGATCGAATTTCTCGCCGATCAGGCGGCACTGCTCGAAGATTTCCGCACCCTTGGCGTATTTGTCGCTCGGAACGAAGCCGGTTTCCTCGAGCAGCGGCAGATAGACCAGCGCGTCGACATCACAGCGCACGCCGGGATAGCGGTTCCAGTACCAGGTGCCGCCAAAGTCCGCTGCCCGGTCGACCACGACAATATCGCGCACCCCTTCGCGACGCAGATGCGCGCCTGCCAGCAGGCCGCCGAAACCACCGCCGACAATCAGAACATCGGCCTCGCGATGCACCGGTGCGCGTGGCTTGGCCGGTCCTGCGAACGGATCGCACGCGAAATCGGCGAGTGCGCCCGTCATCTCGCGATACTGGGAAAGGCCCTCGGGCCGCAGCCGCTTGCGCCGCTCCTCCTCGTATTTGCGGGTCAGCGCCTCGACATCGATGTCAGGCTGACTGTCGTTGTCCGTGCCCAAGTCCGCTCCTCTTTTGCGACCCTTCCGGCTATGCCGAGTCTTGCCGCGCAGTCTGTCCCAGGCCGGATGGAATTCCAATCCCAAATGCATCTGATAACAATGGCAGCGATGCGAACCCCAGGTGGCGCAGAAAAACACATCGAGAGGAGCAAGGGCAAATGGCGGAAAATTCAGCAAGCAGCGATCAGCGGCTCGCCGGGCGGCGCGTTCTGATCACCGGCGCGGCATCGGGGATCGGCAAGGCCACGGCAGAGCTGTTCGCAGCCAAGGGCGCAAAACTGGCGCTGGTCGATGCCAATGCCGAGGGGGTCAGGGCCGTCGCCGCGCAACTGGGCGCGACTGCGATCGCCTTTGATCTCACCGATGTCGAGAATGTCGGCGCAATGGTCGAACAGGCCGCAGCGGCGATGGGCGGGCTCGACGGGGTGGTCAACGGGGCCGGGCTTGGCGCGGCCAAGCCGCTGGTCGAAATGGACCTGGCCTTTTTCCGCAAGGTTTCGGCGATCAATTTCGAAGCGCCTGTGATGATCTGCAAGGCAGCGCTGCCGCTGATCCAGGCGGCGGGTGGCGGCACCGTGGTCAACATCGCCTCGGGCCAGGGCATCTTGTCGAACGCGCCGTTCAACACCGCCTATTGCTCGACCAAGGGCGCGCTGATCGCTTTCAGCAAGAACCTTGCGGTCGAGGGCGCGGGCTTTGGTGTGCGGGTCAACGCAGTCGCACCCGGCGTCACCAACACGCCGATGGCCAGCTTTACCTTCAAGGACTACGCCAACCCCTCCGACGCGCCGTTCGTGCAGCAATATGCCCTGAAGCGGGTAGCCGAACCGGTCGAGATCGCCAATGCGGTGCTGTTCCTGACCAGCGACGAGAGCTCCTATGTCACCGGCTCGACCCTGGTGGTCGACGGCGGCAGGTGCTTCCACTGATGGCGGGTGGCCAGAACCGCTGGAGCCAGCGACCCGCCGGATCGAACTGGGGCGATTTCGGCCCTGACGACCAGCGCGGGCGGATGAACCTGATCACGCCGGAAAAGCGGCTGGCAGCATTGCGCGAGGTTCGCGACGGCGAGGTCTTCGTGCTCAGCCTGCCGCTCGACTATCCCGGCGGGGACGACAGCCATTCGCCGCGCAAGGCTCCGCGCTTGCTCGCCAACACGCTTGGCGGCGCATCGCTGTGCAACATGGCGCTGACCGAGACCGACATCACCTGCGACGACGCCGTCGTCATGTCCTTGCAGTATTCGACGCAGTGGGATGCGCTGGTGCACTGGGGGCGTCGCTGCGATGTCGATGGCAGCGGCGAGGCAAGGCCGGTCTATTACAACGGCTACCGCGCCCACGAACACGTCAAGTGCGGAACTGACGGTTCGGGCTTTCGCGCCGAAGCGCTTGGCATCGAGAACATGGCCGAAACCGGGGTGCAGGGGCGCGGCGTGCTGGTCAACCTGGTCAAGGCGTTCGGCACGGGCCGCACCTGGGTCGATCACGCCATGCTGATGCAGGCGATGGCCGACCAGCAGGTCGAGGTTCGCAATGGCGACATGCTGCTGCTCTATACCGGCTATGGCGACGCCCTGATGGCAATGGCGCGCCAGCCCGACGAGGAAAAACTTGCCGGAATCGGCGCGGTGCTGAGAGGCGGAGACGAGCGCCTGCTCGACTGGATCGACGAGAGCGGGGTGGCGGCGATCATCTCGGACAACCAGGCGGTGGAGGGCTTCGATCTTGCCAATCCAGATCCCGGGCCGAACGGCATGCTGCCGCTCCACGACCGGTGCCTGTTCAAGCTCGGCGTCCACCTCGGCGAGCTGTGGTGGCTCAAGGATCTGGCTGAATATCTCGATGCGCGCGGGCGCCACGCCTTCCTGCTCACCGCGCCGCCGCTGCGCCTGCCGGGCGCGGCGGGATCGCCAGCGACGCCAGTGGCGACAGTCTGAAACGGAGCAATGCACATGGCTGACAGGAACGACTTCGCTGGCAAGGTCGCGGTGGTCACGGCTGCCGCTTCGGGCATGGGCGCTGCCTGCGCGCGGCTGCTGGTCGAACGCGGCGCACAGGTCGTGATCGTTGACATCGACGAGGCGGCGGGCAGCGCACTGGCCCGCGAGCTTGGCAAGGCCGCGACATTCAGCGCCTGCGACGTGGCCGATATCGAGGCCGCGACAGCAGTAGTCGACCAAACCATGGCGCGCTTCGGCAGGCTCGATTGCCTGTTCAACAATGCCGGGCGCGCAGTGATGAAGCTCACCCCCGACCTCACCCCCGAGGACTGGGCGACAGTTGTCGGCGTGTCGCTCAACTCGGTGTTCCATTTCTCGCGCGCGGCAATCCCTTGCATGAAAGCGGGCGGCGGCGGCGCGATCGTCAATACTGCCTCGGTAAGCGGCATGTTCGGCGACTACATGATGGCCGCCTACAACGCAGCCAAGGGCGGAGTGCTCAACTACACCCGCGCCATGGCCTGCGATCACGCCGACGACAATATCCGGGTCAACGCGATCTGCCCCGGCCTGATCTGGGACACGGCGATGACCAGCCACCTTGCTGGCCTTCCCGGCGGCTGGGAGCCCTGGCAGCAGGCCATCCCGATGCGCCGGGGCGGCAATGCAGCGGAAGTGGCAAAGGCAATGGTGTTTCTGGCGTCAGACGAGGCGAGCTACATCACTGGCGCAGCGCTTGCCGTCGATGGCGGGCTGACCGCGCACTCCGGTTTTCCCGACCTGCGTCCGGTGCTGCATGGCATGTCGAACAGGTAAACCGGCAATCTGGACACAGAGCGAGCTTGGTGAGATATTCCGTTTTATAGCCAGCCACAGCGGTATGGCAGGCACGGTACGGGAACAGGATCGGATCATGGCAGACTTTACCGTCGAAAAGCTTCGCGACGACCTCAGCTTCGGCGCAGTGGTTCGCGGCGTCACCTGGGATACTCTGGCCGACGAGGACGCGCGCCGTCGCCTCAAGGCACTGTTCGTCGAACGCGGCCTGCTCGTCTTCAAGGACATGGAGCCAAGTGCCAAGATGCAGGTGGCGCTGAGCAAGGTGTTCGGTCCGCTCTAGGACCACCCGACCAAGACTACGCCGCGTGACGAGGAAACCGGCGAAGACGAGCATGGCGTGATCGACATGCATTACGATCCTGCCAACACCGGCGGGCCCTATGACGGCGGACTTGTGCGGATCGATGGCGAGGTGCTGACCCGCTATTCGCCCTGGCATTTCGATCATTGCTACAACGACGAGCTCAATTATGCGGGCGTGCTGCGCTGCGCGGTCGCGCCGCCCGAGAAGGGCCGCACCGGCTTCATGGACGGGATCGAGTGCTACCGCCAGTTCCCCAGGGAGCTGCGCGAGCGGATCGAGGGCATCAACGTCATCTACACGCTCGACACCCGGCTTTCGAAGATGCGCTACGGGGTCAATTTCGAGCTGGCGAGCGGCGACATGCCGATCGCAACCCAGATGCTGTCCGAAGTCGCCATTTTCCCGCGCGCGATGCATCCGGCGGTATGGACTCGGCCGACCGGCGAGAAGGTGATGCATGTCGGTGCCTGGATGGCATTCGGGCTTGAGCACCACGAGGATGAGGCAGGCGATACGCTGCTCGATGAAGTCTGCCACCAGATCAACGCGATGGGCAGCGGCACCAGCGCCTACTGGCATGACTGGGAAACCACCGACATGCTGATCTGGGACAACCATCGCATGATGCACGCGGTCGAGGGCTGCGATCCCAAGTACGAGCGCCACACCATCCGCTCGACGATCCAGGGCGACTATGGCCTCGGCTATTTCGAAGACGGCAAGAAGATCGGTGAGGTCTACCGCGAGGAAGTGTTCGAGGACGACAATTAGGGTCAGGACCCATTTAACGCATGAACCTTGGTGCCTTTTTCGATCGCCCCTTCCGTAATCAGTCGCTTCACCGATGCCGGTGCTCGAACTGGTGACGACAGCGATCCTGCGCCCAAGCTCGCCCATTGCGCTCTATACGCATTGGCATGGGTTGCAGGAGACTAATGCACTAGAAGTGATTCATTAGTCCGCAATGCGGACCGGGAGGGCAACCGGGTGACTGACCTGATCTGCAGCTACTATACGGTGGCGGGCGTCTCGCCGACAGCGGGCGGCCACAGTCCGCGCTCTTTCGCCGAACGTGCCGAAGCCTGCGCCAGGGCCGGTTACAGGGGCATCGGCATCCATCTCCGCGACTATCGCGCGCTGCGCGAGCAGGGCCATTGCGATGCAGAGCTGCTGGCAATCGTGCGCGACACGGGCATGGTCCATGTCGAGGTCGAATTCCTGCTCAACTGGTTCGCCGATGGCCCGGCGGGCGAACAGGCGCGCCGCGACGAGGAAACACTTTACCATATGGCCCAGGTGTTTGATGCACGGGTCATGTTCCTCAGCGGCGATTTGGCGCAAGGCAATTCGATGCCTTTCGAAGAGCTGATCCGCCGCTTTTGCGCGCTCGCCGATCGCGCTGCGAGCGCCGGGGTCAAGCTTGGTGTCGAGCCCTGCGCCTGGACCAACATCGGCGATCTCGATGAGGCGCTGCGGCTGGTCGAAGGCAGCGGCGCACGTAACGCCGGATTGTTCCTCGATGTCTGGCACCTGGCCCGGCGCGGCCTCGATTACGAACGGCTGCGCGAAATTGACCCGGCCCTGATCTTCGGCGTCCAGCTCGACGATGTCGCGCCGCAGGTAGAGGGCACACTGGCGCAGGATTGCCTCGACAACCGCCTGCTGCCAGGCGAGGGCGTAGCGGACACGGAGCGGTTTGTGCGGACCCTGTTCGAGATCGGTTTCGGCGGTCCGCTCAGCGTCGAGGTGCTATCACATGCACAGCGCGCCCTGCCGCTCGAAGAGGCGGCACGGGTCAGCCACGATGCAGCCCGCTCGCTGGTCGACGAGGCCGCGCGGCAAGCGGATTGTGCCGCTAGGGCGTTTTCCGTTCAAGCTGGCGCGAACGGAAAAGCGACGCTCAATCGCCGCTCGGGCTTGTCGCACAATTCCGATCCAGATTGATCGGAAAGTGCTCTAATGGATCACCGCCGCGGCGGTGACTGGCTGGCCCATTCGGGCAAAGCTCTCCGCCATGCTGCCACCCATGAACGCCTTGCGGACCTGTGCCTCGAGCGCGTCGAGCCCCGGCTGGTAGAGCGCGATCGGATCGGCATTGCCTTCGGTGTGCGGGTAATCGGAGGAAAACACGACGATCTCGGGATGGTCCTCGATCAGGGCGAGAGCATCCCAGTCGCCGAGCCCCGACAAGGGAGTCAGCCTGACATTGCGCTTTAGGTAGTCAGTGGCGCTCATCGGGAACGCCCAGTCGCCCCAGGGGCCGCGCTTGGCGCAGAACACCTCGGTCTGCTTGACGAAATTGGGCAGCCAGCCCGCCCAGATCTCCGACATGACCACGGTCATTTTCGGGTGGCGCTCGAAGGCGCCGCCATAGAGCATGGCGTTGAGGAATTGCTCGGCCGACTGGTGGCGCTGGGTATTGGCCATACGGTTGAACGCACCGACCGCGCCGGGCGCGTCGAAATCCCAGCCGAGATTGGCCCAGTCGCCAAAGGTACCGGGGACATTGCCGACATGCACGTTGATCACCATGCCAAGGTCCACTGCCGCCGACCAGATCCGGTCGAAATGCGGATGGCCCAGCGACAGGCCTCCAACCGGCTCGGTGCGGATCGAAAAAGCCCGGCTGCCTGCAGCACGCATCCGGGTCAGCTCGGCGATAGCGGCATCCAGATCGCCAAGATCGACCACGCTGATCGGGCTGATCCGGTCGGTCTGGCCATCGAGCACATCGAGCAGCACGTCATTGGCGGCGCGGATGAATCGCCAGCGCTGTTTCCCGTCGGGGATCATGTGAAAGGTCGAGCCATAGCCGCCCGGATTGACCAGGGTGAAATCGATGCCGATGCGGTCCATCCAGGCGATCCGGTCGGCGACTTTCTCGGTAACCTGAAGCCGTTCCCAGTGGTCGGGGATTTTCTTGCCCTCGGGCAGGCCGAACAGCTTGCGCGGATCGGGTCGCTGACCAGCGGGCAGCGCCTCGATCAGGTCGCCGCAGAAGAACCAGGCCAGCAGCGCCATCGGTTCGGGGAAATCCTGGACGAAGGGCGCGAGCGGCCCTTTGGCGAGCTGGAACTCCCAGGCGAAGGTCCAATGGGTATCGACATCGATGACTTTGGCCATGGTCTCTCTCCGCGCCTTCTCTGTGGAAGGCCTGGAGGCAAGTCTATGCCCCTCTCCCGAGCCTGACAAGCCGGACCGCACCCCTACAGCACGCCCCACGCGTTTCCGGCTGGACCCGGCCGCCGCAATCCGCTTAGTGGGCACCGGGATGAGGATGAGAGGGGGCGGCGCATGACAGCCGGCAAATTGGCGCGGCGGATCGCCGCAATCGGATTTGGCGTGATCCTGCTGGCCATCGGCGCGACCATGGCGTGGTGGGGCGGCGAGCTGATCGGGCTCGGCGGATCGCCCTATTATCTGCCAGCCGGGCTTGCCGCCGCTGGCGCCGGGCTTGCCGTCGTGCTCGGGC
>JBIPOX010000340.1:0-2625 GCA_044378785.1 Novosphingobium sp. | reverse complement strand
GTGCTGCTCGTGGTCACGGCGGTCTGGTCACTTGCCGAAACCGGGCTCGATGGCTGGGCGCTGATGCCACGGCTGATTTCGCCTGTCGTGCTGGGCCTCCCCCTGCTGGTCTGGGCGCTATGGCAAGGCGGTGGCAAAACGCGACTGGCGAGCGGGGGCACCCTTGCCGCTGCCGCACTCCTGGCAGCAGTGGTCTGGGCCGGGTCCGGGTACGAACCGGTCAAGGCTCTGTCCGACCCAGCCTTTGCTGCCGGAGCTGATGCCGGGGACGACTGGAAGCATTTTGGCGGCACCAGCCAGGGCCGCCATTTCTCGCAATTGACCCAGATCGACCGGACCAATGTCGCCCGGCTGGAGAAAGTCTGGACGATCCCGTTCGGCCCCTACGACATGCCGCCGCTGTCGCAATTGCAGACCGTCGGCCTCAAGGCAGGCGACCTGCTCTACAATTGCTCTCCGCTCAGTGACGTCGTCGCCAGCGACGCAGTGACAGGCAAGATAGTCTGGGAATTCAAGGCGAAGTCGGACGTTTCCGGCCACTTCCTGTCGAAGTGCCGCGGTGTCGGCTATTACGAAGTGCCGCAGGCCGAAGGGCAATGCGCCCGGCGCGTCTATATCGCGGCGACCGACGGGCGGCTGATCGCGCTCGATGCCGCCAATGGCAAGCTATGCCCCGGTTTTGGCGAGAACGGCGTGGTCGATCTCAAGCAGGGCATCGTCCAGCGCACCCCTGGCTTTTTCCGGCAGACCTCCGCGCCCACCCTAGTGCGCGGCCGGATCGTGCTGGGCAGCGCGGTAGCCGATGGCCAGTATGCGGGCGAGCCTTCGGGGGTGATCCGCGCCTATGACGCGCTTACCGGCAAGCTGGTCTGGGCCTGGGACGTCGACAATCCCGAGCGCACGTCCGCGCCGCCGCCGGGCGAGAACTTTGCGCAAGGCACCCCCAACGCCTGGGGTCCGCTGAGCGGCGACGAGGAGCTGGGCCTGGTCTACGCCCCGCTCGGCAATGCCACGCCCGATTACTTCGGCGGGCACCGCTCGCAAGGCAGCAACAAATACGCCAGCTCGGTCGTCGCGCTCGATGTCGCCACTGGCCGGTTGCGCTGGTATTTCCAGACCGTCCATTACGACGTGTGGGACTATGACATCGCCTCGCAGCCAGTGCTGTTCGACTGGCGCGGCAAGGACGGCCAGATCGTTCCTGCGCTCCTGCAACCGACCAAGCGCGGCCAGACTTTCGTGTTCGACCGGCGCGACGGCACGCCGCTGTTCCCGATCGAGGAGCGTCCGGCCCCGCAATCCGGCGGCGTCGAGAAAATGGCCCCTACCCAGCCCTGGTCGCCTGGATTTGCCCGGCTCGACCGGCCGCTGCTCAGGGAAAACGAGATGTGGGGGATCAGCGCGCTCGACCAGTTGTGGTGCCGGGTGCAATTCAGGAAGGCGCGCTACGATGGTTATTTCACCCCGCCCGGCGTCACCGCGAGCATAGCCGATCCAGGCTATACCGGCGGCACCAACTGGGGCAGCTTTTCGGTCGATACCGCGCGCCAGCTCGGCTTCACGCTGTCGTTCCAGATGGTCAACTACATCCGCCTAATCCCGCGCAACGATCCCGAGGCCAAGGCGCTCAAGGCCAGCTCGCGCGCCAATCTGGGCGGAGCGGTGGCGCAGGAAGGGACGCCTTATGCCGCCAGCATCTCGCCCTTCGTCTCGCCGCTCGGCATTCCCTGTCAGGAGCCGCCGTTCGGCATGATCAACGCCATTGACCTGAGGACCGGCAAGATGGTCTGGCGTCGCCCGATCGGCTCGGCGCGCGATCTCGGGCCGATGCGCAAGGCGATGCATGTTCCTTTCACGATTGGCACCCCGGTGTTCGGTGGCACCATGGCGACGGCAGGCGGGCTGGTGTTCTCGGGCGGCTCGCAGGATCACGTCTTCCGCGCCTTCGATGCTGAAACCGGCGAAGTGCTGTTCGAGACCGACCTGCCCGGCTCGTCCGGAACCCGGCCGATGACCTATCTCGGGCGCAACGGGCGGCAATATGTCGTGGTCGCTTCCGAAGCGCCGATGGTCGCCGGAAAGCAGTACAGCGTGATCACTGCCTTCGCCTTGCCGACAAGCTGACCCCGGCTCACCGGGGCTTGAACTATTGAGGTTCGCGGGCCAAGGCCCGGGTCAGGCACAGCACGGAAGGCTTCATACGTGGAAAGGGAACCCGGCCTGACCATGCAGGATGCGCCAATCGGCGAGCCGACCGCCCCGAGCCTGCTATCGCGCGCGGTGCGCAAGGTGGTGCTGGCGCTCTACCGCTGGAAGGGCTGGAGCCTGGCGGCCGGAGCCGAAGTGCCGCGCCGTTGTGTCATCGTCGGCGCGCCGCACACCTCCAATTGGGACTTCGTGTTCTTCCTGGGCGCGACCGAGCAACTGGGCATCGAGCCCAGCTTCATGGGCAAGCGCAGCCTGTTTCGCTGGCCCTTGCGGCACTTCATGTTCGACATGGGCGGGATCGCGGTCGACCGCTCGAAGCGCGGCAACTATGTCGAGGATGTCGCCGCCGAATTCGCGCGCCGCAGCCAGCTTGCGCTAGTGATTGCGCCTGAGGGAACGCGCGGATCGGTAACGCGG
>JBIPOX010000231.1:0-3531 GCA_044378785.1 Novosphingobium sp. | reverse complement strand
CCTTCCCAGGCAGCGGCGACCATTGCCCGGTCGAGCCGCCGCTTCGGCGCGAAAATGCCAGGCGTGTCGGCCAGCACGATCTGGGTCTCGCCCGCCAGCGCAATCCCGAGCAGTCGGGCGCGGGTGGTCTGCGCCTTGGCCGATATGATCGCGACTTTCTGGCCAACCAGGGCATTGACCAGCGTCGACTTGCCGGCATTCGGCGCGCCGAGCACCGCGACAAGGCCGCAATGGCTATGCATTTACCGCAACCCGTTTGTCCTGAGGAGCCATTGAAGCCGCAGGCCAAGATGGCGTCTCGAAGGAGCCACGGCTGGACCGATGTGGTTCGAGACAGAGTCTCAGCCGGTGGCTTCGGCTCTTCCTCACCACGAACGCGAGTGAATTGCGGGGAGCCAGTCTCATGCGAATTTCCTCAGGAATTCCTCGGCCGCCAGCGTCTCGGCCTCCTGCTTGCTGCTCGCTGTCGCATCGGCCTCGCCAATGCCGCTGACCGAGACTCGCACGGTAAAGCGCAGGTTATGGTCTGGCCCGGACCTATCGACCAGCGCATAGTCGGGCATCTTGCGCTGGTTGCCTACGGTCCATTCCTGCAGCGCGGACTTGGGGTGCTTGCGCTTTCCGGCCTTGCCTTCGACTTCCTCGGCCCAAAGCCCGCGCACCATGGCGCGGGCCTGCTCGAAACCGTGTTCGACGAAGCAGGCGCCGATCAGCGCCTCTAGCACGTCGCCCAGGATGTTGTCGCTGTTATGGCCACCGTCGTCGCGCGCCTGTTTGCCCAGCACCATGTGTTCGCCAAGCGCGATCGCGCGGGCAATCCGCGCGCAGGTCGCCCGGCTGACCAGTGCGTTGAGCCGCTGCGAGAGCTTGCCTTCGGCTTCGGCGCTGGTCGCAAACAGCCATTCGGCTACCGCGAGACCCAGCACCCGGTCGCCGAGAAACTCGAGCCGTTCGTAATTGCGTTCGCTGCCGGTGCTGCCGTGGGTCAGGGCTTCGAGCCACAAGTCGTCATCGAGTGGTGCGCATCCGGCATGGCCGACGATGAAGGCGTGAGCGCTTTCGGGCAGTTTTCCGGACTTGCGGGTCACGGTCAGAACGTGCCGCCGATGCGGCCCCAGCGCGCCGCGGTGAACCAGGTCCACGGCTTGAGCCATTGCGCGTTGCCGTCGGTCGAGAACATCACCACGCTGGCCTTGCCGACGAGATAGTCCTGCGGAACAATGCCGATGCCTTGTCCCGGCACGGCGGGAAAGCGGCTGTCGAGCGAATTATCGCGGTTGTCGCCCATCAGGAACAGCATGCCCTCGGGCACGACCACGACTTCGGTGTCGTCCTGCGGGGTGAGCGCGACGTCGAGCACGTTGTAACCGCGACCGCCGGGCAAGGTCTCGCGGTATTGCGCATAGCGGCACGCGACACTGCCATCGGCAAGCCGGGTTTCGTAGCGCGCGTCGTAGCAACGGGTCGTGGCAGTAACCGGTACCACAAGGTCGGCAATCCGCTTCTTGGGGATAGCCTCGCCATTAAGGAACAGCTGGCCGTCGCGCATCTGCACCTGATCGCCAGGCAGGCCGATCACCCGCTTGATATAGTCGATGTCGGCGTTGGGCGGGGCCTTGAAGATGACGACATCGCCGCGCTCGGGCTGGCTGGCGAAAAAGCGCTGCGAGATCAGCGGCACGCTGAACGGCAGCGAATGGCGCGAATAGCCATAGGGCCACTTGGCAGCGAGCAGGTAGTCGCCCTGGAGCAGGCGCGGCATCATAGATTCGCTCGGGATATTGAACGGCGCGAAGACAAAGCTGCGGAAAATGACGACGATCAGCGCCAGCTTGATCAGGAACACGAAAAAGTTGTCCTGCTTTTCGGCGGGCGGCTCGGTGGTGGCCTTGCTGTCGGCGGGAACGGGTTGGGTCATAGTGCGTTCATGTTAGGCCCGGTGGCGCGCGTCAAGCCGCTTGGCCCGGCTGATTGGGGCTGCTAGGCGGGCCGCTTGAGCACTCTGGCGGCACGAAAGGGCAGGCAATGGCGGATTTGGGAGCAGCCGACGATGCCTGGAAAGCCCTGCAAGCGCTTGAAAAACCCAGCCTGATCGAGCTGTTTGCGCGCGATCCAGCGCGGCTGGAAAGGCTTGCCTCCCGAATTGCGCTCGACGAGGGCGGCATGCTGTTCGACTGGTCGAAAACCCATCTCGACGCAGCCCATCTCGATGCATTCGAGGCGCTGGCCGAGGCGATGGACTTTGCCGGCGCGCGCGCGGTGCTGCTCGAGGGCGGCATGGCCAATCCCAGCGAGGGGCGGGCGGCCGAACACACTGCGCAGCGCGGCACCGGCGATGCCGAAGCAGTCGCGCTGGCCGGTGCGCTCCATGCCCGCATGGCCGGGCTGGTCGAGGCAATCCACAAAGGCCTTCTCGGCGAGGTGCGCCACCTGATCCACATCGGCATTGGCGGCTCCGCGCTGGGTCCGGCGCTGGCAATCAAGGCCTTGGCCGGCAACGTCGCCATGGTCGAGGTCCATGTCGTGTCCAACATCGATGGCTGCGCGCTAGAGGCCGTGTTCGCGCGCTGCAATCCGCAAACGACGATGCTGGCGATCGCCTCCAAGACCTTCACCACGATCGAGACGATTACCAATGCGGCCAGCGCGCTCGACTGGTTGCGCAGCGCCGGAGTCGCCGATCCGTTCGGGCGAGTAGTCGCGCTGACCGCCTCGCCGGACAAGGCAGTGGAATGGGGCGTCGACGAAACCCGGGTGCTGCCGTTCCCCGAAAGCGTCGGCGGGCGCTATTCGCTGTGGTCGGCAATCGGCTTTCCGGTGGCGCTGGCGCTCGGCTGGCCGGACTTTGCCGAAATGCTCGAGGGCGCGGCCATGGTCGACCGCCATTTCGCCATGACCGATGGGCGCGACAACCTGCCGCTGCTTGCTGCCTTTGCCGATCAGTATTATACGCGGCTGCGCCATTGCCAGACCCGCGCGGTCTTTGCCTATGACGAGCGGCTGGCCTTGCTGCCCGCCTATCTCCAACAGCTCGAGATGGAATCGAACGGCAAGTCGGTTCGGGCGGATGGAAGCCCGCTCGACGGTCCGAGCGCGCCGGTGACATGGGGCGGGGTGGGGACCGATGCTCAGCACGCGGTGTTCCAACTGCTCCATCAGGGCTCCCACCTCGTACCGGTCGATTTCGTGGCCGCCGTAGTGCCGGGAGACGATCTCGACGCCAGGCATCACCGCGTGCTGCTTGCAAACTGCTTTGCCCAGGGTGCAGCGCTGATGCAGGGGCGTTGCAGTGACGATGCAGCGCGTTCTTATCCGGGCGACAGGCCCTCGGCGACGATCCTGCTCGACGAGCTGTCGCCTGCCAGTTTCGGCGCGCTGATCGCCTTCCACGAGCACCGCACTTTCGCCAATGCGGTGCTGATGGGGATCAACCCGTTCGACCAGTTCGGCGTCGAGCTGGGCAAGGAGATCGCTGGCCAGATCGCGCGCGGCGAGGCCCTGTTCGACGCCTCGACCCGGGCGCTGCTCAGG
>JBIPOX010000376.1:0-2676 GCA_044378785.1 Novosphingobium sp. | reverse complement strand
GGCTGCGCGCGTTGATCGAGTACGGTCGCAGCCACCCCGAGGTCGCCGCCGAGTATGAGCTGGTCACTGATAGCCGAATCTGCGCCATGACTCTGCTGAGCTGGCTGCCGACGCGCCGCGCCGCCGGCACCGTAAACAAACTCAAAAACCTCGACCTGATTGAGATCGCCGACAGGCTGCTAACAGCGCTGCGCGCGCTGGGGCCGACGACGATCACGACTGTGCACAGCCACGTCCGAGTGCCGCCGGCCGAGGCGCGCGCGCGGTTCCACTGGCAGGGGAACTGCGCGGCCGACGAGCTTGCGAGCAGTGTGCTCGTCGGCCGCGCCGCTGGCGCAGCCGCGCGCATATGAGGCGCCGCCCTTCCTGTTTTCTGTCGTCCTGGAGTTAGATTCCCTGAACTGTATAGAGACAGCGCTGCAGCCGCAGATGATCGTCGGCTGCCACGTAGACAGGTGTCACGCCGCACCGCACGAGAGCATCACCGCGCATATCCGCGCGGCGCGCGCCGAGGCCGAGGCCGAGTGCGGCATCAGCCTCAGCGCGGTTCAGATCTTTGTTAGCAACCCGCGCCGCCTCGCGCTCAGCCTCGAGCCTGGGTCGGCGGCCGTCGCCGAACTGCGCGAGTATATACGCGAGACGGGGCTCGCCGTATTCGCCCACAGCTCCTACGTGGCGGCGCCCTTCAGCACCGGGCCCACGGGCGACGCCGGCGTCGCATTCATCCACCAGGAGCTCGCCGTCTGCGCCGCGGCTGGCATCCGCGGCCTCGTCGTACACCTGCCGAAGCTGCCACTGGATGACCTGATCGCGCAAATCCCCCAGCTCATCCACCCGGCGTGCGCGCAGGTGCGAATCTACCTCGAGACGCCGGCGGTGCGCCCGGCCAGCGCCCAGTACGAGACCGGCCTGAAGCTCAGCCGCCTCTTCCGGAAGCTGCGCGCGGTCGACCCCGACTGCAGCCTGTTCGGCATCTGCGTCGACACGGCCCACATCTGGACGAGCGGCGTCGACATCTCGTCGCTCGAGCTAGCTACGGCGTGGCTCGCCGACCTCCCGCGCGCCGCCATCGAGGCGCGCGCGGTCCTCTTCCACGTGAACGACAGCCTTCGAGAGCTCGGGCAGGGGCCCGACGCGCACGCGGGCCTCGCGAAGGGGCGCATTTGGTCTGCTTACGCAGACAGCCCCGCGGCGAGCGGCCTCGCTGCATTCGTCGCTTACGCCGCCGAACATGGCTGCGGCGTCATCCTCGAGCGGAAGCCCAAAGAGGCGCTCTACTCGGACTACCGGCTGCTCGCGCAACTGCAGCCGGCGCTGCGGTGCGCGGCCGCGGCCGCAGCCGGCGCCGGCGCGGCTGGCGGCAGCGCAGCTGGCCGCGCCGGCGCGCGCACGGTCTTCGCCCCCCTCTCCGTCAGCGCCGAGCTGCGCGCGAGGTGCGCGCGCAGCATCGCGCGCGCCGTGCGCGCGCGCGCGCGCGCAATGAGCATCCCAGCCGACGCGCTGGCCGCTCAGACGGTCACCGACCTCGCGAACAGCTCGATGAGCGATGCCAATGCGCGCGCATACCTCTGCGCGCTACTCAAGGGCGCCGCGGGCACGGAAACAGAGGCAGTCCCCGAGGAGATGCTCAAGCGCGCCCTCGCGGCTGCGTGCGACTCTACAGCTGCGTGCGACTCTACAGCTGCGTGCGACTCTACAGCTGCGTGCGACTCTACAGCTGTGGCCTGTCTCAGTATCGGCGGCGGGCTAAAGCCGGCCCAGCTGGGCCCGACGGCACAGCTGACGCAACTGCGGTGCAAATGCGCAGACAGAAATGCAGACAGTGATGCCGACAGTGATGCTGTGCCTCGACTGCGCGGCGCGTCGCTCCCATTCCCCGATAAGAGCTTCTCACTGGTAGCAATTAACCACGCATATGAGTTTAGAGACCCCCGTGCGATGTTTGCAGAGATCCGACGGGTCTCCCGTGTTGGCGCGCAGCTTCTCATGCTGGAGCCGGTCCTGCCGGGCGACCCGGCGGCGGCGGCCATTGTGCGCGCGCACTACAAAATTATAGATGAACTGCGCTGCGCGCGCGCCGGGTCGCCCGACTGCGACCGCACGCGCGGCCAGCACTATAGGACGGCTGCCGGCTGGGTCGCAGCGGCGCGCTCCGCCGGATTCTCGCTGGTCGCAGAGTCGGTCGCGGTCTGCAGAAAAAATACATTAACCTCGCCAGGAGATACGATCTGTATGTTATTTGCACTTGAGGTGGCCGCGCCCCCCGCCTGCGACTAGGGCGGCCTGTTATGCTTTTTTATCGCATCATGAAGGTACTGATCGAGTTCGGTGCTGGGAGCCCTCGTGAGGTACTCCGCGATCGAAGGGATGCGGAAGCCCTCTTCTACTATCGGCACCGTCCCACAAATGGTAACCCCCTGCCAGGAGTAGCGCCCAGTGATTGCCGAATAGACAACAGGTGCAGGAACAGGAACAGCAACAGGAACAGGAGCAAGAGCAGGAACAGGAACAGGAACAGCAACAGGATCAGGATCAGGAACAGGAACAGGAACAGGAGCAGGAGCAGGAGCAGGAGCAGGAGCAGGAGCAGGAGCAGGAGCAAAAGCAGGAGCAAGAGCAGGAGCAAGACTGGAATCAGGAACAGAATTCGAAACAGAATTCGAAACAGAATTCGAA
>JBIPOX010000230.1:0-3585 GCA_044378785.1 Novosphingobium sp. | reverse complement strand
TGGCACCGCTGATTGCCACCAATGCCGCGTTTGACGGCTGGACCGGCGAAGCAGTGCGCTCTGCCGCGCGCGAGGCAGGGGTGGACGAGGATGTTGCGGTCTATGCCTTTGGCGGCGGCGCAATGGCGATGATCGACACCTGGATCGACCAGATCGACCTGGCCATGGCCAAGGCCTTGCCTGCCGAGCGTCTGGCCGGGATGAAAGTGCGCGATCGCATCACTGCGCTGGTGCGCTTCCGGCTCGATGCGGTGCGCGGGTGCGAAGAAGCGGTGCGCAGCGCCCTGGCGATCATGGCCATGCCGCACAACGCCCCGCGCGGTCTCCGCCTGGGCTGGCGCAGCGCCGACAGGATGTGGCGGCTAGCCGGTGACACCGCGACCGACTGGAACCACTATACCAAACGTAGCATCCTTGCCGGGGTCTACACCGCGACACTTGCCGTGTTCATCGACGACACCAGCGAGGGCAAGGCCGAATCGCTCGCCTTTCTCGATCGCCGGATCGAAGGGGTGATGCGCTTCGAGAAGGCCAAGGCGAAACTGGTCAGGCCGCGCGAGGAGCGTTTCAGTATGGCGCGTTTCCTTGGGCGTTTGCGTTACCCGGCGAATTGATCGCGATCACATTATTGCGAACGGTTCGCATGTGCTTGCATTTGGCCTGTCGATCTGGCAGCGCCCCGGCATGACGCTTGACCTGCTTCCGATCGGCCAGCCCGCGCGTATCGTCGCAGTCGACTGGTCCGCGCTCGTCTCCGAGGAAGCGCGCCGCCTGCGCGCGCTCGGCATCGAGGAGGGCGCAAGCGTCGAGGTGTCCAATCGCGGCATTTTTGGTGGACGCGATCCGCTTGCGGTGATTGTCGGGCGCATGACCGTGGCGCTGCGCCGCGTCCATGCCGCTGCCATGCAGGTCGAGGTGCAATGAGCCGTCCGCGCAAGATCGCTTTGGTCGGCAATCCCAATGCGGGCAAGAGCGCGCTGTTCAACGCGCTGACCGGCGCGCGCCAGAAGATCGCGAACTATCCCGGCGTTACCGTGGAGCGCAAATCGGGGCGGATGGTCCTGCCTACCGGTGAGCCGGTCGAGATGACCGATCTTCCTGGAGCCTACAGCCTCGAGCCGACTTCGCTCGACGAGGAAGTGACCAGCAAGGTGCTGCTCGGAGCCTATCCCGGCGAATCTGCGCCCGACGTGCTGGTAGTGGTGCTTGACGCCTCCAACCTCGAACAGCATCTCGTCTTTGCCCAGGAAGTCATTGCGCTAGGCCAGCCGACCGTGATCGCGCTCAACATGCTCGATCTGGCCGAGCGCGACGGGCTGGTGCTCGATCCTGCCCTGCTGGAAGAAGAGCTTGGCGTCGCCGTGGTGCCGACGGTTGCGGTGCGTCGTCGCGGCCTCGATGCGCTGGGCGAGGCGATTGCCAATGCCCGCCGCCGCGAGCCGGGGCCAGGACAGACCGCCCTGACACCGACCGAGCGACGCCTTGCCGCGCACGCCATGGCGCAGGGCGCGATCCTTTCCGAAACCAGCGAGCATCGGCTGCATGCCCGGCTCGATCGGGTGCTGCTCAATCCCTGGCTCGGGCCTGTGGTGTTGTTCGGGCTGCTGTTCGTGATCTTTCAGGCGGTGTTTGCCTGGGCAAGCCCCTTTGCCGATGCGCTGGAGGGCGCGATCGGCTGGCTGAGCGAGTGGGTCAGCACGGTTCTGCCGGCAGGATTGTTGCAGGATTTCATTACCCAGGGCGTGCTCGCCGGGGTCGGATCGGTGGTAGTGTTCCTGCCGCAGATCATCATCCTGTTCGCCTTTATCCTGGCCATGGAAGCATCCGGCTACATGGCGCGTGCTGCTTTCCTGATGGACCGGCTGATGGCGCGCGTGGGCCTATCTGGCCGCAGTTTCATCCCGCTGCTGTCAAGCTTTGCCTGTGCGATCCCAGGGATCATGGCGACCCGCTCGATTGCCGACCCCAAGGACCGGCTGACGACGATCCTGATCGCTCCGCTGATGACTTGCTCGGCCCGGCTGCCTGTCTATGCGGTGATCATCGCCGCCTTCATCCCCGAGCGCAGCATTGGCATCGGTATCGGCTTGCAAGGGCTCGTGCTGTTCGTGTTATATCTTGCCGGGATTGTCGGGGCGATGGCGGTGGCGCTGCTGCTGCGCCGTTCGGTAACCAAGGGCGCGGCGTCCGGCTTCATCATGGAAATGCCAAAGTACCAGATGCCGCGCCTTCGCGATATGGCGATCGGGCTTTGGCAGCGAGCCTGGGTCTTCCTGCGCCGGGCGGGCACGATCATTTTCGCGGTCACGGTTGTGCTGTGGTTGCTGCTGACCTTTCCGCGCGCCATGCCGGGCGAGAGCCAGATCGACGCTTCGTTTGCCGGTAAGCTCGCCAATGGGCTCGCTGTCGTAGTCGGGCCGATCGGCTTCAATCGCGACATGGCGCTGGCGTTGATCCCGGCGATGGCCGCGCGCGAGGTAGCGGTCAGCTCGCTAGCGACAACCTATGCCGTCGATGCTAGCGACGAGGATGCTGCCGCGCTGGCGCTGGACGATCAGCTCAAGGCGCGCTGGACACTGCCGATGGCGCTTGCCTTCCTCGCCTGGTTCGTGTTCGCGCCGCAGTGCCTTTCGACCATCGCTGTCGCCCGGCGCGAAACGAACGGGTGGAAATGGCCGCTGTTCATGTTGGCTTACCTGTTTGCGCTCGCCTATATCTTCGCGGGAATCACTTACTGGAGCGCGATCGCGCTCGGACTATAGCCTGCGAGAGGATATTTTATGGCCGGGAGCCTCAACAAAGTCATGCTAATCGGCAACCTCGGGGCCGACCCGGAAGTCAAATCGTTCCAGAACGGCGGGAAGATCGCCAACCTGCGAATCGCGACTTCGGAGACCTGGAAGGATCGTCAGACCGGCGAGCGCAAGGAGCGGACCGACTGGCACAACGTTGTGCTCCAGTCCGAAGGTCTGGTCGGCGTTGCCGAGCGGTACCTGCGCAAGGGCAGCAAGATCTACGTCGAAGGTCAGCTGCGCACCCGCAAGTGGCAGGACAAGGACGGCAATGATCGCTACACCACTGAGGTATCGGTCGGCGGCATGGGCGGAGTGATGACCATGCTCGATGGCCGGAGTGGTGAAGGCGGCGGCGGCGGCGGTGGTTATAGCCGCGGCGGCGCTGCTGCGGGCGGAGGCAACGACTGGGGCAATGACGGTGGTGGCTCGTCCGGCGGCGGCGGAGGCGACTGGGGCGGTTCCTCGCGCGGCGGCATGGGCGACGATCTCGACGACGATATTCCGTTCTGATCGGTCAGTTTCGACCGACGAAATATGACGCTCAGCCGATCGTGCGTTCGCTTGGCCAGTAGGGCGCGCGCAGCGCCCCTTTGTTGACCTTGCCCATCGCGGTGCGCCCGATGCTCTCTACCATTTCGTAAGAGCGCGGGCACTTGAAGCCTGCCAACCGCGCCCGGCACCAGCTATCCAGCGTTGCATGATCGGGCACGCTCGCGCCGGGGCGCAGCATGATCAGGGCCTTGACCTCCTCGCCCATGTCCTGGTTGGGAACGCCGATCACGGCGACATC
>JBIPOX010000380.1:0-3590 GCA_044378785.1 Novosphingobium sp. | reverse complement strand
ACCCCTTCTTTAACATAAAAATCGGTGACCTCCTCTGGGGACTTTTTTTCCAGGGCTGCTAGCTGGAGAGGGGAGCCGTGGGCTGCGAAAGAAGGATGAAAATGTCCCTTCTCTTTCTCTGCCGCTTTCTGAGTTTTCTTTTTAGCCGCGGCCGCCTCACGCTGGGCAGCGCGCGTACTAACCTGTTTTTGTTGGGCCGTGATCTTAACAGCCTCGGGGGATTTCCCCGCTTCAACCTGTTTGCCTGAATGCGGGTTCTGGCTGTTAGACCCGAAAAAGTTTGCTATTGGGGGGGTGGTACCTCTGGGTCTATGGACCTTCTTCGGTGCCAGAAAATCGTCCTCAGGTGGATGGGACACTTGTGGAGGGGCCTCGACCTCGGGTCCTGCCTCCACCTCGGCAACCGCTCGGTCTGACGGGCTTTCCGCGTTGACGGGTTCTTCGTTCACTGTTGTTAAACCTAAGGCTGGTGCTCCAGGGATTTTGGGTGTGATCCACATGCCCTTCCTAGCTACCTGGTCAGCCGGGATTTCGGAGGCTCTGGCCTTTTTCCGCGCTTCATGTGCGGCTGACAGAAGGTATCTGGGTTTAAACGGCGAAGCCGGGAACGTCAGGGTGTCCCTGTTTTCTTTGTGCGCTTTCTTAAACGCGGCAAAGTCTTCGGGGGACCAGGTTGCTGGGACCAGCTTGTGGCTTCTCATGAAAGTTCTACTCTTGAGGGAGAGGGTGGCTCGGACACCCGAGCACGCACTCGTGTTCTCGACCAGGGCATCGACGGTGGGTCTGGTAATTTCAGGAAAGTGTAGTACGTGTACGTTGCCGCTCCCAAACCCCCAGGTGGCCTTCATGATCTCTGTTTCTGGGATGCCTAGGGAGCGGCACAAGAGACAGCACAGGGGAACGCCTAAGTCAGGGGACAAACCGAGTACGAAGACCCCCTGGGTTGGACCCATTGGCGGGACTAGGTCAGCTGGGATGGCAGTCCCCCAGATAGGTGACGTCAGCAGGGGAGGGTTGACAAGGCACCTGGCCTCACCATTCCCAGTGATGGAATGCACCGCATTGCCATAGGCGGATTTCCCCATTCCCCCCTTCATCTCCATCATCTTGACGAAATTCCTTATCATTTCGGCATATCCCTCTACCGTTAGCTCTAAACCCGTAAAAACTCGAACATCGAAGGGAGTGATCCAATTGTAAGCCGCGTGTTTAAAGATTTCGCGGATAAAGTAGTGGTCAATCGCAAACTTCGAGTTGAGAGATAGGTTGATAATGGAGGGTTTTTTATCCGCCGGGTCGACCTCTCTGAACAGGGCGGAGCAGGGCATAGCCGTTGCCCAGTCTTCCCATTCGGGGGAGGTGTTGAGTTCTCTCAAAAACTCGATTTGAGCTTCGGAACCCCCATAGACCAGAAGTGATCCCCAACCGTCGGGGAGGGATGACGTTGTCTGTGGTGCCAAGTGGATACCAACCTCTTTAAGTCGAGATAAGTACTTTCCGATCTGGTCGCTAACCTTGAGATGGAAGGTAATAAGAACACCTTCGGGCCCCGCCCCCTTTGGGGACAGATCGCTCCCTGGCGGATGAGCCGCATATTCAAATAAACCCAGACGGATATCTACAACTTTAAACCCTGTGGACTGAGCCTCAGGTAACAAGGAGAATCGGGCGAATCTTCTCTGGCCGAGGAGGTCGGTTGAGTGTCCCAATTCCCGGTAACCGCGGACAGGCAGGTACTCTTCAAAAAAACCTACTTCGCACAGGTGGTTGGTGAGCCGCTTATCTTCATTCAGGAAACTAAGCGCGCCTCGTTGACGGGCGTTAGACGCGTAGGTCCCTACTAGTACTATTTGGAAGATATGGGCTGAAGTAACCCCATAGTTCTTTTCTTCAGGTTTACGACTGAAATGCTCTTCCACCTTCTCTATCCAGTAAGCAGTAGTGGCAAAAGAACATTGGATATCAATCTTGATGCCATCGGCGAGGAGCTCCAGGTATCTATCGCTAAGATTTTGAAACATTCCAATGAGGTAGGTTCCGTTAAAGGAGTCTGGCTCGACCAGGTCGAGCCGATGCCTGACAATCCGGAGAGCACAATAGATGTCCCAATGATATTTCTGAATCATAAGGTCGAGTGTGAGAGGACGCTCGGTCAGAGTCTCAAAGTCTGTGATGTAATAGGGATTAACTCCCCCTTGGTTAAAAGCCCCGTACCCGAACCCTAAGAGAACATGGCTCGCTTGAAACTCGGGTCTACATATAACTTCGGATGACATGACTGGGCGATTGTAAATAGACATGGCAGCTGCAGGGTCTAGAGACAGGAAGGCCGCGTAAACTCCTTTAGCGTTCGTGATTGTCTTCGCTGAGAAAACAACACGTGCATTGGTCAGGAGCTCAACTAAGCGGCCTTTTAGGATGAAGGTTTGAGCAACTTTCCTGCCCTCAACGTCAAACGAAATTTTGTAACCTTCGTCTGGTTTCGAGTACCCTTTAGTTTGTCCCTTAAGGTGGGCGGCAGGGTTCAGGCACCACTCTTCCTGGATTTCAGGCTCCATCTTGTATGGTTCGAGCGCCTTTGGCCAACGGACGCCTCTAAGGGAAACTGTTACACGAGGCTTCTCATAAAATACGACCGGCTGGAGGAGTTCGACCGTATTGGCGAACCCTTCCCCTGTCGCATAAATCGTCCCGGTTGACGGGTCAAAAATTAAGGCGTAGTCCTGCGAACCTTTCGGGTCGTTGAACGACTGACGGCTTTTGGCAAAAATGACATAGCCAGTCAGCCAACCTTCATTACGGAGCGAGTCTAGTGGTCCCCCTTTTTCTACATGGGTCCAAGGGTTGACCATGGCCTTGGCAGACACTGAGCTTATCCCCCCAGACTGACCGACAGGAGAAGAGGAGGAAGAAGAGGGAGGTATGAGGGTGTGTGTTAAGCAGTGTTTATGTTTGCTGGTTGAAAGATGAGATGCGAGAACCTTGGCTTCTGGTGTTGATTCTGCGTTGGAGAGGGGGGCAGAAGAAGGGGATGGGGTGAGGCGGGCAGCCGCGTCTTCGAGCTGGGTATCAGTGAGGATGCCGAACTGACGCTGAAGCTCGGCGTCCCATGAGAGGTCTTCACCCGGTGCCGGCGAATATTCAAAGTTACCCATGGGTGGTTCCACTCTGCAGGACTCCATGAACTTGGTCCGGGAATCTACAGAAGAGGAGGCAGCGAAGAGCGAGGCTTCTATACCGCTATCGTAACCGCTGCTTGACGGGCAGTCTTGCGCTCCTGAGGGGAGTTTCGGGTCTACAACGACCGGGTTTTCTTCCATAGTGGCAGGAGCGAATTGCGGTCCCTTTGGCCTGTCTTTCAGGGAGGGGACTTGACTGGATCCCCCTGCAGCTGTCGGCTGAGGGGGGTCCTGCATAGCTGGGGCACCTTGCGAGAAACGGGCGGGTGTACCGTAAACCGCAGATATGGGTTTTACAGAAAAAAAGTGATACGTTCTCGATTTGTGCGTGTCATCCTTGCGCAGGGGCCATGCTAATCTTCTCTGTATCGTTCCAATTTTATCGTATGAGACAGGTTTTACCCTGCTCAA
>JBIPOX010000229.1:0-3593 GCA_044378785.1 Novosphingobium sp. | reverse complement strand
GACCTCGCCGGTGATCTCGATGCCGAGGTTCGCACAGGCGGCACGCGCGGTGCGCAGGTACTGCTCGCCGATCAGCGAATCCTCGTAAGCGATGCCCATGGTGCGACAGCCATCGTACCAGGCGACATGCGCCATGATGATCGGCTCTTCCTCCATCGAGCCCGCAGGCAGGCCGAACATGTACTCGCCTAGCATCGATTCGGTGCCTGCAACGGTGATGCACGGCACTTCGCCAAGGCCATTGACATATTCGCCAAGCGGCGCGCCGTTTTCCGAAATCCACGGGCCGAAAATGATCACGCAACCGGCGTCAACGAGCCGGTAGAAGGCATCGCGCACCGGCTTGAACGAACCGTTGGGCAGGCCGTTGGCCTGTTCGATGACATATTCGACATCGCGATCGAGCAGCCTGGCAGCGCGCAGTTCGTCCTCGGCAATGCGGAAGGCGGCCAGGACGATCCCCTCGAGCATCGAATCGCTGCCGCCGGTGCCCTCGATATAGTCGATCAGCAGGCCAACCTTGACGGGCTCGACACGCCCGGTCACGCGCGGTGCTCCCGGCGCTGACAGTCACTTGACCTTGTCATGCGGCTCTCTCCCGCTTGCTTGTGTAGTTGTCTTGTATGGCGCCCAGCTCGGAGCAGCAGGCGGAAAGGTCAAGCCGCAGGGGCGATGGCGCTTGCCGCCCTGGGCCTCACCCGCTCGCGAGCACGTCACGCGCATAGGCGGTGTCGAAATGCTCATGCACCTCGCGGACCAGACCTTCGCGCACGAAGATCAGGAAATGATAGGTGTTTTCATAGGCGCGCCCGTCATGCATCCGGCCCTTGCCGTCGCACTCGATTGCAACGCGGTCCTCCTCGGCAGTGACTGATGGATGACCATGTGACTGGGCGACTTGTTGCCGGCAACGCGCGTCACCAGCGCCTTGAATTCCTCGAGCGTAAGGAAGCCGTGGCCCTGTATCCACCAGCGCGCTTCGGGCGCGACCAGATCGAAACGCGGCCCGGTCTCCAGCGAGCGCAGAAAGGTCAGCGCGATGTGCTTGTTGACGGCAATGTCATGCATCGCTGCGCTTCACCCTTTCGAGCTGGTCAGCGATCCCATGGTGCGGGCCGCCTCCTCACCGAACATGGCGCGCTGGAACAGCTTGTCGGAGAACGGCCTGGTCTCGTCGCGCGCCGCCATAACCTGTTCGTAGGCGCGGATCACCGCCGGACGCGCGGCCATGGCGGCATGCCAGCGGGCCAGGTCGGGATGGCCATCCAGCGAATCGGCGAAGCGATCGTAGATGTTGACCCAGCCAAAGCAGCCCATGTCGGCGATAGAATAGTCGTCTGCTACCCATTCGCGGCCGCGCAGCTGCGTGTCGAGCACCTGCCAGTGTCGGCGCACCTCGCCGATATAGCGCAGCTGACCGTAGGCCCGCGTCTCCTCGGGGGCATAGCGGATGTAGTGGATCGCCTGTCCGGCCAGCGGGCTTAGGCCCGAGCTCTGCCAGAACAGCCATTGCAGCGCCTGCGCGCGCTGGCGCGGCTCGGTGGGCAGGAACTGGCCGGTCTTTTCGGCAAGATAGACCAGGATCGCGCCGGATTCGAACAGGGCCAGCGGCTCGCCGCCATCCACCGGCGCATGGTCGACAATCGCCGGAACCTTGCCATTGGGCGAAATCGCGCGAAACTCCGGCGTGTGCTGCGCGCCGTCGCTGACTGCGAGATGGTGCGCGGTCCAGTCCAGCCCGCATTCCTCTAGCATGATCGCCACCTTGAACACGGCTGGCGAACCTTCGATGTAGAGATCGATCATGCTTGCTCTCCCCCGATCTCCGCCGTGTCGGCACAGTCGCGCGCCGCGTGGTCGGTGCGCTACCCTAACAGGTATACGATGCTGCTCAAGCGTGCGTCGGCAACGGCTTGCGCCGGGCCGGAGCCGCCGTATAAACATCTAACTGAATGAATTTGGGCACGAGAGAGGACCGATCGGCACCATGATGCGAGGCCCGCTTGCCAGCTATCGCGTGCTCGACCTTACCGACGAGCGCGGCCTTTTTGCCGGATACCTGCTCGCGCAGCTGGGTGCCGAAGTGATCCATGTCGAACCGCCCGACGGTTCGCCAGCCCGGTATCTGCCACCTTTTGACGAGCGGCCGGGCCAGCCGCGCGAATCGCTGTTCTGGACTGCGTTCGCTGCGGGCACGAAAAGCATCGCGCTGGCACTGAACGCTCCCGAAGGACGCGCCCGGCTGCTCGAACTGGTGGCCAGCGCCGACGTCCTGATCGAGAGCGCCGCGCCTGGTGAAATGGCCGCGCTAGGACTTGACGAGGCGGCGCTGCACGAGGCCAATCCGCGCCTCGTCCATGCCAGCATTACCGCCTTCGGACCCGATGGCCCCAAGGCTGGCTATGCCGCCAACGACCTCACCGTCTGGGCCGCAGCCGGACCGCTTGCCTTCACCCGCGACCCGGCAAGCAGCAGGCCGCTGGCCATGGCCATCGATCAGGCATTCCATCAGGCAGCGGGAGACGCGGCGTGCGGCGTCGCCATGGCATTGCTCGCGCGCGGCGAGGACGGCCCCGGCCAGCGGGTCGAAGTCGCCGCGCAGGCAAGCAATACGCTGTGCACGCTGTTCGGCCACCTCGCCGGGCCAGTCGGCCACGAAAACTACGCGATGTCGAACGCGGGGATGAGCAAGAAGGACCTCGACCTCAGCGGTTCAGGCGCGCGCACCCAGAAGACGATGTGGCAGGTGCGCGACGGTGTCGTCGAAATGCATATCGGCATCGGCTCGGCGGCAGGCCGTTTCTCCAATGCCCTGTTCGCCTGGCTCGTCTCGATCGGCGAATGCCCCGACGAATTCGCCGGGTGGGACTGGATCAAGGTGCCCGACCGCATCCGCGAGGGCGAAATCTCGATGAACGATGTCGAGCGCGCCCGCGGTCATGTTGAACCGATCTTGGCGCGATTCTCCAAGAACGAACTGGTCACGATCGCCGAGAAAAACGGGCTGATGCTCGCGCCGATCCTGACCACTGCCGATCTGGTAACCAGCCCCCAATTGCTTGCCCGCGACTTTTTCGTCGCAAGCGAAGGCGATGCAGACGGCCTCAAGCTCGCCTCGCCCTTCAACGGCTGCGGTATCGACCGCAAGGCCCTGCCCCCCCCGCCGCGCCTCGACGAGCATAGCGCGCTGCTCGCGCCAAGGCCGCCTGCATCTGCCCCGGCAAGGCCGCTTTCCGGTCAGCCGCTCGAAGGGCTCAAGGTGCTCGATCTTGCCTGGGTGATCGCCGGGCCATTGGTCGGGCGCACGCTTGCCGATTTCGGCGCGACGGTGATCCGGGTCGAGAGTTCGAAACGGGTCGATACCGCGCGCCTGCTTGGCCCCTTCCCGGGCGGCGAATTCAATCCGCAGGCCTCGGTCGGCTTTGATTCCTGCAACCTTGGCAAGCTGGGCCTGTCGCTCGATCTCGCCCGCGAAGAAGCGCGCGAAACCGTGCGCGACCTCGCTCGGTGGGCCGATGTCGTGATCGAATCGTTCCTGCCCGGCCAGATGGAGAAATTCGGGCTCGACTATCCCCGACTCAAGGCGATCAATC
>JBIPOX010000228.1:0-3597 GCA_044378785.1 Novosphingobium sp. | reverse complement strand
GTACCAGTGGCTTTGGCAATGGGCAAAGCTGGCTGCTGGCTGGCGTGGTCGTGGTCACGACCCTGGGCCTGAGCTTCTTCGGGCGCGGGGTCTGGGCGACGGCGGCGGTGCTGGTCGGCCTGCTGGTCGGCTACCTGGTTGCGGCGCTGTTCGGCAAGGTAAGCTTCGGCGCGGTGGCCGATGTAGGTTGGGTGATGATGCCGCAGCCACTCCATTTCGGAGTAGCGGTGTCGGCTTCGGTGATCCTGGGCTTTTGCCTGATGACCCTGGTCTCGGCGATCGAGACGATTGGTGCAGTCTCGGGAATCTGCGTGAGCGGCGCGGGCCGGGTAGCCAGCGATCGCGAGCTGGTCGGCGCAACCAAGGCGGACGGGATCGGAACAGCCGTGGCGGCGCTGTTCGGGGCCTTTCCCAACACCAGCTTCAGCCAGAATGTCGGCCTGATCGCGATCACCGGAGTGATGAGCCGGCATGTCGTAACCGTCGGCGCGGTGTTCCTGATCGTCTGCGGCCTCGTGCCCAAGATCGGGGCTGTCGTGACGACGATCCCGATCGAGGTGCTAGGCGGGGGCGTGATTGTCATGTTCGGGATGATCGCTTCGGCGGCGCTCTCGATTCTGTCGAAAGTCGAATGGAACCAGCGCAACATGCTGATCTTCGCCTTCTCGCTGTCGATTTCGTTCGGGCTGCAACAGGTGCCCGATGCGCTGCAGCACTTGCCCGATACGGCGCGGCTATTGCTGGCATCCGGAGTACTTCCGGCGGCAGCGCTGGCGATTGTGCTCAATCTGATCGTGCCGGGCCGACCCGAACCTGACGATTAGAGCCAGAACCCCTCGGTGACCGCCCAGACGACAAGGCCAGCCATGGCCAGGCCGACGAGCAGGCGCCATACCGGATAGGCAACCGGGGCAGGGCTCTCGCCAAATACGTGCGGCCGGTAACCGGTGATCATTGCGCGGATCAGGTTCTGGCGCTTCCAGACAAGATAGAACAGTGCCGCCGCGATATGCAGCGCGGCCAGCGCAAGGATCACGTCGAAGATCGTCTCGTGCCATTCGGCGGCGAAGCGTCCCTGATCGAAGCTGACAAAGCGTGACAGGGGCCCGGATTCGAACCCGTCGACATCGACCGCGAACAGCCCTGCCGTCACCATCGCGGCAATCGTCAGCAGCATTGCCGCAACTGCCCAGCCGCCAAGCGGATTGTGGCCGTCGGCGCTGTGGTCCGATCCGCGCGAAGGCAGGGTCGAGACGTAGTTCGATACCGCACCGGGACCGCGCAGAAACTGGGCGAAGCGCGCGGTGCGTGAACCGGCAAAGCCCCAGAACAGGCGGAACACGATCAGGCCAAGCACGGCGTAGCCCGACCAGCGGTGCCATTCCATTTCACCCTGTTCGCCGCTCCACCACGAAAAGCAGAGCAGCGCCACGAGCAGCCAGTGGAACAGGCGAACCGGGCCATCCCAGACCTTGACCTTGTCCATCGCGCCTCTGCCCGATCAGTCGTCGGCGCGGAAAGGCTTGTGGCAATCGCCGCAGGTCTTGCCAGTGGCGCGAAATTGCGCGCTCATTGCTGCCGTGTCACCGGTGCGGGCGACAGCGAGCAACTTGGCGGTCTCGGTAACATTGGCTTTCATCGCTGCGTCGAATTCGGCGCGCTTGGTCCAGATCGAGGCCAAGGCATCGGTCTTGACACCAGGTCCCGGGCCGGTTCCAGCCGGGAACAGCCTGGGTTGCTGACGCGCTACCGTGGCCAAGGTCTGGGCTGCGGCGACGATGGTGGCGCGCGAAGGAGAGGACTTGTCGAGCTCGTCCTTGATCGTCTTGAAGGCGCCGCCCATCTTCTTGTAATTGGCGTGGCGCGTCTCGATTGCGCTGGGTGGCGGTTGCGGCGAGCGCTAGCCCGCTGCAGGCCAGCAGCGCTGCTCCCAAGCCGATTTTCATGGTCATTCGCGATGTGCGGGCTTTGGCATGCGGCATGGGATGCGTTCCTTGGTTTGCGGAGGTGGGCAGGCTCTTGTCTAATCGATGCGGTTCAGGTTGATTGGGGCGACCTTGCCCGAGTGCGGAAAGGCCTGTTCGAACAAGGCCTTGCTCTCGGTTAAACCGGTAGCAGCGATTTGCCGCGGGGTCAGCCCCTTGGTGTTGGCAAGATCCGCGCTTGCGCCCTTGCTGGCGAGCAGGCGCAGCATCGGTTCAAACTCGGGCGATGGGTCGGAAAACAGCAGGGCCATCAGCGGGCTATTGCCCTGTGCATCGGCGAAATTGGCATCGGGCGCGAGGGTGAGCGCTAATTCAAGCGCTTCCAGCTTGCCGCCTGAAATAGCGGAGTGGACCACGTTCTTGCCATTCTCGGCGACAAAGCCGGACTTGGCCCCGGCCTCGATCAACAGCCGCATGGTCGCGGCCTGGCCCTTGGCTGCGGCGCTGAACAACGGCGGGGTCGGCGGCACCGGCGGCGGCGGCATGCCGAAATTGGCTTCGGTCACCCAGGTGATCCGCGATGGTCCGCTCAGCCCGTTGGCGTCGGCGCCCTTGTCGAGCAGCAGCCGGACAAGTCCGGCATCGCCAGCCGCAGCGGCGCGGTGCAGCGGCTGCAGGCCCTGCCGGTCGCGCTCTGCCAGATCGGCACCGCCGCGCTCGACCAGCAAGGCAGCGGCGGCGTAATTGGACTGGTAGAGCGCCAGTTGCAGCGCGCTGGTGTTTTCCGGGCCGCGATGGCTGGTCGCAATGCCCTTGTCGAGCAGCAGCCGCACCGGTGCTTGCTTGCCGCTCTTGATCGCGAAGAACAGCGGAGTGAAGCCTGCCTTGGTCAATCGCGCCGGATCGGCACCGGCATCGAGCAACACCTGCATCGTATCGGCCTTGCCTGCTTCGGCGGCCCACATCAGCGGGCTTTGGCCGCGCGCATCGACGCTATCGGCAACCGCACCCATCTTAAGCACGCGGCGCACGGCTTCCACGCCCGAAAAGCGCGCGCATAGCGCCAGCGGGGTTGCACCATCGGGTCCGGCCAGCCGGACCTTGGCGCGGGCATCGAGCAACAGCGCAGTGATCGCCTCGTTGCCCAGCTCGCAAGCCAAGGCGAGCGGGGTGACACCATAGGCGTCGGCCTGATCCGGCCTGGCACCTTTCTTGAGCAGCAGCGCGACCATTTCCGGGCTCTGGCCGTAGACCGCGCGGGCAAGCGCACTCTCACCGTAAGGAAGCGTCCGATCGGCGTCGGCGCGCGAACCGATCGTTGCGCTTGCTGCTTCGAGGTTGTTGCTGGCAATCGCCAGCGCCTGGCTATTTGCATTGTCAGCCGTTTGCGCCGCCGCGAGCTGCGGCGCGGCCAATGCCGCCAATGCGAGCGCGAGGGCAAGCCGCCTAGGCATTGGTGAGCTGGCTCAGCGGGACAGTGCTGTCGCCGAACCTGGTGACCGGCACGTCGAGCAGATTGAGCCCGGCGAGCAGCAGGTTCGACATGGTCGTTCCTTTTTCGACCACCACATGGCGGTTGCCCGGGGTCAGCCCGCCCGCGACGATCACTGGCAGGTCCATGAAGTCGTGCTCGTTGGAATCGCCGAAGGCGCAGCCCCGGATCACCAGGGTG
>JBIPOX010000227.1:0-3602 GCA_044378785.1 Novosphingobium sp. | reverse complement strand
GCAGGCAAGCTCGCCATCGTGCACTTCATCTGCCAGGCCGAGGCCAAGTCGATCCTGCGGCTAGAGCCGCGCGTTGCCGGCGATCTGCCGATCCAGGGGCAGGATACCTGGCTTTATCAGCTGGGCCAACTGGTGACTTCCGGGGTGCCGCGCTCCCAGGTTGAAAAGTGTCTCGACGACCTGTCGATCATCAATTTCAACTACGACCGCTCAATCGAGCACTTCCTGCCCCATGCCTTCGCCATGGCCTTTGGCATGTCGCTCAAGGAAGCGCAGGCAATTGTCGCGACCAGATTGCGCATCGTCCATCCCTACGGCACGGTCGGACGGCTGCCCTGGCAAAAGGGTGAAGCGGCAGACTGCGAATGGGGTTCGGAGCAGCCGTGGAACATCCACAACCTGTCGAGCCTGATCCGCACCTCGAAAGAAGTGCAGCGCGATCAGCAGATGCTTATGCAAATCCGCGGCGCGGTCTCGAGCGCCAAGCGCATTGCCTTTCTGGGTTTCGGGTTCCAGCCGCAGAATGTCGACCTGCTGGTCGACTACGGCCTCTCGCACGACCCCGAAATCGCAGTCACGGTCCATGGCATGTCGCGCACCAACCGCGAATCGGTGGTTCGGATGATCAAGCGCAAGTTCGGCGTCGAGCATGACGAACTGCTGCTCGTAATCGACGGCAAATGCGCCGATATGATGCGCGATTTCAGCCTCTTGCTTGAAAGCTAAAGTTAACTTTAGGTTTCTTTGCCAACCACGCCGGTCTTGCGCAATGCGCTCCAGGCGAGTGACTTGGCGCGGTTCTGTGCGGGCCAGCGTCCGGGCCGGCGAGGTGCCAGGCCGGCCTTGCGCATGATCCCGTTGAGCGCCCGCGCGTCGGCCTCGGCCATGCTCCAGTCAGAGCGCCAGGTGACCGACAGCGAGATCGATGCTTCATTGGAATTGCGGACAAAGTGAGGCGCCATCAGCGGAACAAACAATGCTTCGCCGGGCGAAAGGGAAAACTCGGTGCCGCCTGCTGCCATCTCCTCGCGCCAGGTGAGTTCAGGGCGTCCCCCAAGGTGGTAGGCTTCGTGGCTTTCATCCGATGCGTAGAAGGTGTCGCCTGCCGGAAAGACCGTCATGACCTTGCTTCCGCGTACCTGCATCAGAAGGTTATGCTCTGGGTCGAAGTGATAAGGGGCAACGCCGCCGGGCGAGGTAATGAAAAAGAACCCTTCAACCCGGCGTATCTCGCCAGTCTTTCCGCCGATCAGGTGGCGAAGCTCGGCAAGCACCTCTTCGAGCAAGGCCTTGTAGGCCGGATCGTTCTGGATGTGGCGCATGCTCAGCCAGACCCCGGCGTTCTCGATGTCGAGGACGCGATCGCCCAGATTGTCGATCAATTGCTCAGGCCTTGCATCCGTTCCAATCTTCACTTCAGTGCCGATCGGCAGGTTGCCGGTATTGCACTCGCGATCCTTCATCGGGGTCGCATCGGCAAGCCGCGCCAGAGATTCGAGCGTCAGCAAGGGATGGCTCGTCAGGTTGTGGGCAATCTTGTGGGCAACTTCGGGATAGCACCGGGAAAAAGATTCCAGTGTCTCTTTCTGGAAAATGCTCATGCAGAAACTCCTGCGGCAACTTTGCCTTTTTCAAAATGGATCAATTGGTTGAAAACAAGACGGCGCAAACCGCCGCCGATCGCGATCGAAACTTTGCCAAGGCTGCGGCGCTCGCGCCACGCGGCATTCATCACCGAATTTCCTGCAGCGGCGCAGCTGTCGCACCAGTCGAACCGTTTCTGGTCGAGCGCGGAAAGGAACTCGTTCTCGATCAGAATGCCGGGCGCAAATTTGCCGTAGTTTTCGTTAAAGGCGGTCTTGTAGCCGAAGGCTCCGGGCGATGAGAGAAAGGTGCTCAGCATGGCGAGCGGCTCACCATCGAGCAACAGGGCGAGCCGCAACAGGCGTCCGCGCTTCGCCGCCTGGACCAGGCTGCGTGTAAAGATGGTGCGCTTCGCCGGATCCTGCGCCATGGCCGAGCCTGCCGCGCCTTTCCATCCCGAGGCTTCCAGCGCCAGGTATTGTTCACACCAGCTCTCGATCTGGCCGTCGTCGTCTTGCCAGACAAACCGCACATCGCCCAGCTCGCTCAGCCGGGTCAGGCGGCGGCGAAGATCCTTGCGCTTGTCGGCGGAAAAGACAGTCTTGCGATAGTCCTCTGCGCCAAGCGTGGTGGACAGGATCGCGCGTTCCTCGCGCCGGACGATCCAGCCAGGTCGATCCTGCGTCGTCAGAACCGCATCGAGCGCGGTCTGTAGTGGCCCGTCGAGGCTGGTCTGGCTCAGGTGCAGGAACAGCGCGCTACCGGCATTTTCATCTGCCCACGCGAGCAAGGCGTGCCAGAACTGCACTTCGCAGCCCTGCTGAACCAGCGGAGAGGCCAGGAAAATATTGTCGTGGAGCCAGTTGGCGAGGTGGGGGAGCGGCTTGCCGTAGTAATCGGTTCGGCGCGCCAGGGGCATCAGCCCGGCCAGCTTGCCGTCGTGCTCGAAGCGCAGCAACCTGATCGCGCCTTGCGGATCGTAAGCTTCGAGCGAGGGCAGCAGATACCAGCTTTCGAAGAAGGGATTGGGTTCTGCGGCGTGGACGACAAGATCGTCCCAGGCCGCAAGCTCACTCGCCAGCTCGCGCCAGCTGACTGCCGTGACTGTGCCCGCAGCCGGACCCGTCGCCGGAACGGCGAGCTTTCGAGCGGCTGGCGCTAGCGGTACGGCACGGCTTGCCACTGCGGCATGATCCTCGCTTCTGACGCGCATAAAGGCGCTGCGAGAGCGTGAGTTAGCACAAGGCAATCACCAAAATACTAAGCGATTCGGCATGGTCCCGAAGCGGAACGGGCGCAGGCCCGGAGGTTAACTGCAAAGCAAAACCCCGCCCGGATCGCTCCGGACGGGGTCATGCTTTCAGTCCAACTGGTGAGAGGGGTCAGTGCCCCCCGGCCAGCGCCGCAAGCAGCAGCAAGGCGACGATGTTGGTGATCTTGATCATCGGGTTGACTGCCGGACCGGCGGTATCCTTGTAGGGATCGCCAACCGTATCGCCGGTCACCGCAGCCTTGTGGGCTTCGGAGCCCTTGCCGCCGTGATTGCCGTCCTCGATGTACTTCTTGGCATTGTCCCAGGCACCGCCGCCCGCTGTCATCGACAGGGCGACGAAAAGGCCCCCGACGATCACGCCCAGCAACAGCGCGCCGAGTGCGGCAAAGCCGTTTTCCTGGCCCGCGATCGCGGTGATGACGAAGTAGACGACGATCGGTGCCAGCACTGGCAGCAGCGAGGGGACGATCATTTCCTTGATCGCGGCCTTGGTGACGAGGTCGACAGTCCGGGCGTAGTCCGGCTTCGAGGTTCCCGCCATGATGCCCGGATTGCTCTTGAACTGCTCGCGCACGTCGATGACGACATCGCCCGCAGCGCGGCCAACCGCAGTCATGCCCATCGCACCGAACAGGTAGGGCAGCAGTGCGCCGAGCAAGAGGCCGACGATGACATAGGGATTTTCCAGGCTGAAGTTGACTTCGATATCCGGGAAAAACTCGCGCAGGTCGGTCGTGTAAGCGGC
>JBIPOX010000226.1:0-3625 GCA_044378785.1 Novosphingobium sp. | reverse complement strand
TTCCAGTTGTTGGCGTAATTGGGCAACTCCTTGTAGAAACTGATGCCCTTGGCGGCGGTTTCGCGTGCCTCGGCCAGCGTCGTCCCGAAAGCGACGCCCTGTTCGGGGGCAAGCAGCTTGCCGGGGCCAAGGATCGCGCGCGCCTGGCGGGTATGTTCCGGATCGACCAGATAGGGGTGAGCACCGGCGGTCTTTTCACCCGACAGGGCTACCATCTTGGGACCGAGCGCGGCCAGGTTGGTGTGATCCATCGCCATGCCTGCCGCTTCCAGCCCTTCGACGAACTTGCGGGTATTGGCGAGCGGCCTGGTGTAGTCTGCACCGATCAGCGCCGAATGGCTGATACCGATGCCGATCATGGTGCGCGCCTTGTGCGCACCGGACAAGCCGGCAAACCAGTCTGCGACCTCGCTCGGCTGGTACTTCCACAGGTTGAGGATGCCGGTAGCGATCGTCGCCTTGCTCGTCACCGCCAACAGGTGCGAGACATCCTCCAGCACCTTGTCGTCGAAGCCGCCCGGCACCCACAGCGCACCGTATCCCATGTCTTCGAGCTCGCGTGCCATGGCGTCGGCACCGCTGCGCTCGCCAAAGCGAAGCTCCATCGACCACACCCCAAACTTGCCGAGCGCCGGTCCCGCCATTTCGTCTCTCCCGTTCGTTTCACGCGCGATCTAACGAGCTTTGTCCCCTTGCGGCAAGCGCGATCATGCTTGATCGGCGCGCCCTGTCCCGCCAAGCCGTGGTGGATGGACGAATACGATTTCATCATTGTTGGCGGCGGCAGCGCCGGTTGCGTTCTGGCCAACCGGCTTAGCGCCAATCCGGCCAAGCGCGTGCTGCTGCTCGAGGCGGGCGGGCGCGACAATTACCTGTGGGTCAAGGTGCCGGTCGGCTACCTCTACTGCATCGGCAATCCGCGCACCGACTGGTGCATGGAGACCCAGCCGGAGCCCGGCCTTGGCGGCCGAGCGCTGCGCTATCCGCGCGGCAAGGTGCTCGGCGGCTGCTCGTCGATCAACGGCATGATCTACATGCGCGGACAAGCAGCGGATTACGATGGCTGGCGGCAGGCCGGCCATGCCGGCTGGGGCTGGGACGAAGTGCTGCCGCTGTTCCGCAAGGCGCAGGACCATTTCGCTGGCGAAAGCGCGTTTCATGGCAGCGGCGGCGAGGTTCGGATCCAGCGCCAGCGGCTGCACTGGGACCTGCTCGACGCCTTCCGCGAAGCGGCGGTGCAGTATGGCGTGCCTGCCGTCGACGATTTCAACACCGGCGATAACGAAGGCGTCGGTTATTTCGAGGTCACCCAGCGGCGTGGCTGGCGCTGGAGCGCGGCGGACGCTTTCCTCAAACCGGTGCGCAGCCGGGCCAATCTGCGGATCGTGACTGGCGCTCTCGCAGACCGGCTGGTGATCGAGCAAGGCCGGGCCACTGGTCTGCGCTATCGGATTGGCGGCGAGGAACGGTTGGCCCACGCGCGCGGCGAGGTCCTGCTGGCGGCAGGCGCAATCGGCTCGCCCGCGATCCTCGAACGCTCGGGAATTGGCGATGCGGCGCATCTTGCCGCACTCGGCATCGCGCCAGTGCTCGACAATCCGCAAGTTGGCACCAACTTGCAGGATCACCTGCAACTGCGCTGCGCCTGGCGGGTATCGGGCGTCTCGACGCTCAACCAGCGCGTCGCGAGCTGGCTCGGCAAGGGGCTGATCGGGCTCGAATATCTGCTACGCCGGACTGGACCTATGGCCATGGCCCCCAGCCAGCTCGGCATGTTCCTAAAGAGCGATGCGCACATGGCGACGGCCAATCTCGAGTATCACGTCCAGCCGCTCAGCCTCGAGGCCTTCGGTGACGATCTCGATCCATTTCCCGCCTTCACCGCAAGTGTCTGCAACCTGCGGCCCGAAAGCCGCGGCACCAGCCGGATCGTCAGCGCCGATCCGAACGATCACCCTGCGATCCAGCCCAATTACCTCGCCGCCGAAGAAGACCGCCGCATTGCCGCACAAGCGATCCGCCTCACCCGCGAAATCGTCGCGCAACCTGCCCTGGCGCGCTACCGTCCCGCGGAATTGCGCCCCGGCGATGCCTTGCAGAGCGAACAGGAATTGCGCCAAGCGGCCAGCGCAATCGGCACCACGATCTTCCATCCGGTCGGCACCGCTGCGATGGGCCGGGTGGTCGACAGCGAGCTGAGGGTCACCGGCATTGGCGGGCTGCGCGTCGTCGATGCCTCGGTCATGCCGACGATCACCTCGGGCAATACCGCCGCACCGGTGATGATGATTGCGGAAAAAGCCGCCACCAGTATTCTCGGGTCAGGACTTTCTTAGTAACCCTTATGGCAGGCTGGGCGCCGATCAGCAGTGGACCAGCAGGGACAGTCGCCGATGCCCTTCGTCAAGGCCCTGATACCCGGAGTCATCCTGACCTTTGTGGTCTGCATCATCCTCGGTTCGAACGGGGTATCGGGCGCATGGCTGGAAGTGCACCGGGTCAGCCTGGCCAGCCAGGATTTCTACTGGTCTTGGCCGCTTTTCGTTGGCTCGACCGCAATTGCCTGGGGACTGTTCTCGTTGATGGACTAGGCCGCGCGTTTGTTCATGGCATTTTCGGCATGCCCGGATCGCCAGCCGCAAAGCTCGCCATCTTGCTACGGGTGAATGCATCGGGATCGGCGGCGCGGCGCGCGATGATCCCGTAAGCGATGTCATCTGAAGGAATGAGAATGCGCCCCTCGCGCATGCCGTCCGACAGCACCCTGGCGACACTCGCCGTGTCCATCAGCCGCGTTTCACTGCCCGGCCCATACATCGGCAGGCCCGGCGTCCAGTCCTTCATCCCAGCGGCAATCGAGGTCATCACCGGGCCAGGCACGAGGCAACTCACCCGCACCCCTTGCGGCTCGAGCAGCAGGGCAAGGTTCTCGCTCATCGAGACCACTGCCGCCTTCGAGGAGGCATAGGGAATGCGCCCCGCCGCATAGGGGTAAAGCCCCGCGAAACTCGCAGTGTTGACGACATGGCCCGAACCGCGCTCGAGCATCGCGGGCAGGAACAAGGCATTGCTGCGCACGATCGAAAAATAGTTCAGCTCGAAAATGCGATACCATTCGCTTTCCGGGATATCGAGCGGATGTCCGTTGAGGATCGCGCCGACATTGTTCATCACGATGTCCGGCGGCCCGAACGCGGCTTGCGCCTCGCGGGCGGCTGCTTCCATCGAAGATAGCGCGAGGACGTCAGCGAACAGGGCGAGCGCCTCGCCGCCTGCCCCCACGATCTCGTCGGCGGTTTCACGCGCCGCATCGAGGTCGAGATCGGCCAGTGCGAGCCGGGCACCGCGCGCCGCCCATTCAAGCGCGACTGCCTTGCCAATGCCCTTGGCACCGCCAAACAGTATCGCACTGGCACCTGCGAAGGGAGCTTGCGGCTGGCTGCTCATCGCTTGGCGAAGCTCACGGCTTTTCCGGCAGCCTGCTGATCATCCGCACCGGGCAGCGCTGCGGCCCGATCGAGCTTGGCACGATGAGGTCGACGTCCATGCCCCGACAGATCGTGCCCGGGCCTTTCTGGTCGAAACCTATGGCCTCGGAGCTGTCGAGCTCAGGGCACGAGCCGAA
>JBIPOX010000019.1:0-9856 GCA_044378785.1 Novosphingobium sp. | reverse complement strand
AGGTGTCGGCGTCCTCGGGCAGGTTGAGCAGGACCAGCCGGCGAATGCCGCGCTCGATCCGGGGGTCGCCATCCTCGATCAGATAGCGCACCGTGAATGTGTTCTGCGTCCACAGCCGCGGGCTGTCACCCATCAGATATTCGTCGAGCGTGCAGGCGTGGTAGGGGTGCTCCATATAGATGCCGGTGTACATCTCCTCGTCGGCCAGGGTGTTCTCCCAGATCACCGTGCCGCCAGCGAGGTCGAGCTTTGCCGAGGAATCGGTGAGGCCGAGCAGGAACTGGTCGCAAGCATCCATGCCCGAGACCAACTCGTCGATCTGGCCCTGATCGAGACCGGGGATCAGCGGCATGATGTAGAAACGGCGGATTTTCGGCATGGATGGTCTCCGGTATGGAATCAGGGGTTCGCGACAGGCTTCAGCCGGCCGTCTCGGCCAGTTCCGCGCGCCGCCGCGCGACATAGGCATGGAACGCCTCGGGCGCTTCTTGCGGATCGATCTTGCGCAAGGCGTCGGGCGGATAGAAAGCCCAGCTTTCCTCGCCGACAATCCGCGCCTCCTCGTCGTAGGGCCAGACGATCAGCGAATTGTAGGTAAGCAGGTAGACAGCTTCTGGATCGTCCGCGCCGGGATTGCCATCCTCGATCAGGTCGCGCCCCCACATCACCATCTTCATCACGCCCTCGGTAATGATCGCCTCGTCGCAGACATGGATGCGATCGTGGTTCGCCTCGAGGATATGGCGACCCTTGGCGAAAATCTGCTCGATATAGAAACGGCGCACATTCTCCATGCCGCGCGGGTTCATTTCCGGGCCCTGGTTCTGGATCTTGTAGACCGGATCGGGTGCCAGCGTACCGAGCACCGCCTCGAGGTCTGCCTCCACTTCGCCGCGCGAATGCTGATAGAGCTTCTCGAGCATTGCCTTGTGGCGCGGGTTGGTCGCGGCGGCGAGCTTTTCGGCAACCGCGGCATAGGTCTGGGTCTGGTCGATGATCGGCAAGGTGTCTCTCCCACGATTCGTTGCCCCACGTTTCCCGCTCGGACCGACAGGGTCAAGCCCGGTTGCACGGATGGCGCTTTGCCATCACACTGGGTGCGAGCCGAACCGGAGAGGGATAATGAGCAACAGCGCCGTCGAGATCACCAACCTGCTCTATCGTTATGCCGAATGCATCGACACCGGCGATCTGGAAGGCGCGGCGGCGCTGTTTCGTCATGCCCGGGTCAAGGTGCGCAATGGCGACGAGATGCTCGGCGAGCCGGAGTTGCTGGCGCTGTGGCGCGCGACCATGGTGCTTTACCCTTGCGGAACCCCGCGCACCAAGCACGTCATCACCAATCCGATCGTCGAGTTCGACGAGGCAGCGGGCCAGGCGACCTGCCGGTCCTATTACACGGTGATCCAGAGTGCAGAGGGTTTTCCGCTCCAGATCATCTGCAATGGCCGCTATCACGACGAGTTCGAGCGGGTCGACGGGCGCTGGCGCTATAGCGGGCGCGACTATTCGTTGCTCGATGCGATGGGCGATCTGAGCCACCACCTCGACGCGAGCCTGCTGGCGAGCCTGGGGTAGGGGTGCCGAACATCGATGACAGTGGGCTTTTTGGGTCCTGCCCTAATTCTTCACACGAAGACACGAAGATGGATGTCGGTGATCGCTGCCTTAGCCCCATAACAAATCCAGGATAAAGTCGGCGAAGCCGAAGTCTGGGTTCGCAAGAATGGTGGCTCGCAAGGGTGCGCAATCAGTCCGGCGTGGCGGCCGCAAGCCGCTAGCCAGGTAGAGCGCAACATCTTCGTGTCTTCGTGTAAGGATTCATTGGGTTCGGGCCTAGTGCACAGAGCGCAGCACCAAAGGCACACATTCTCCCTATCCTACACGAAATCGTGCACTTGCGCGGTGAACCGCTGCGCGCCCATTTTGCGCGGATTTCAGGGGCCAGGTGTCGGGTGCCAGTGCACCGAGTGCTGCGTCAGACACACCAGTTCTCCCGACACTGCACCAAACCGTGCACTGGCTGGCTGGGCCCAATTCTTCCTGTGCTGAGCATTTTGCTGCGCGCGCTGTCCTACATCGCCGCCGTGCCCTATCGTCGTGACGCTTGCGTCGCCAAGCTCCCAGCGCTCTTTGACACTGTCCGATCCCTGCCCATCCCCGCCACGCGCCTGGCTCGCGCGCGTCCGGGATCTTCGCCTGTGGCAAGAGTGTCACCCAGAGGCCTGTAACCCGCACAATTCCGTGCCTCTCGGCCACCGGACAGCGCAGCGGACACCTGTCACTTGTGTAACCCTCAAAGCTCTCCGTCGAGCCGCAAATCGTCCCAGCGTGTCTCCAGGCACATCTTCTGGTAGTCGGGCGCATACCATGGCGCGTTGACCTGAAGCCGGTTGTGTTTCTGGCTGACGTAGTAGTTCTTGTCGATGCCGCCTTCGACTGTCATCTGCACCAGCTTGGCCGCTTCCTCGTCGAGCGCGGCATTGTAATGCTCAAAGGCCTGGCTCGTGACCTCGACGCTCGCCTTGCCTTCGCTCAGCATCCGCATGATCGCGCGCGCGGCATAGCCGCCCCACATCGAAAACCAGACCGGTTGCGATGGCCCGCCCGAGACCGGTTGCGAGTTGGGGCCATAGAGCGTGAACAGGTTGGGAAAGCCCGGCACCATCAGGCCCATATAGGCGCGGGCACCGTCGCCCTGGTCCCACATCGCGTGCAGGTCTGTGCCATTGCGGCCAATATAGCGTGCTGGCCAGAGAAATTTCTCCACCGCAAAGCCAGTTGCAGTGACGATGACGTCGACCGGGCGCTCGGCGCCGTCGGCAGTGCGGATGCCGTTCTCGGTGAGGCTGGCAATGCCGTCTGTCACCAGCTCGACATTGTCGCGGGTGAGCGCGCGATACCAGCCGTTGTCGACCACCGGGCGGCGGCTGAACGGCGCATAGTCGGGGATCAGCCGTGCGATCAGATCCTCGCGACCGCCGGTCTGCGCGCGGATATAGGCGGTAAGGTCGTCGCGCATCGCATCGCTCGGCTTGTTCACCTTGCCGCCCTGGGCCTGCCATTCGGGATCGGTGAGCATAAGCTCGTGCGTGTCGAACAGGCCCGAGAGCGCGCTCAGCCGCCACCAGTTTTCATAGGCGGGGAAGTTCTTGAGCAGCCAGGCGACCTCCGGCTCCATGATCTCGCCATATTTGGCGCGCGGCGAAATCCACTGCGGGGTGCGCTGGAAGGCATAGGCGAATTGCGCCTCGTCGGCGATCACGCCGAGCATCTGGATGCCGGTCGAGCCGTTGCCGATCACTGCGACTCGCTTGCCAGCGAGCTTGACATCGTCGGGCCAGCGCGCCGGGTGGACCACGCGGCCCTTGAACTGCTCCTGGCCATCGAAGTGCGGAATATTGGGCGTAGCAAACAGGCCCGAGCATGAGACGATCACGTTGGCCTCGTGGACCAGAGTGCCTTGCGGCGTATCGAATTCGAGCCGCCAGAGATTGCGTGCCTCGTCGAAGGTGGTCTTGGTCAGGTCATGGCTGAAGCGGGTCTTGGGATAGACGCCGTGCTTGCGGCTGACCTTATCGAGATAGGCACGCACTTCGGGGCCGCGCGCGAAATATTCGGACCATTCGTGGCCCTTTTCGAACAGGAATTCGTAAGTGATCGAGGAGGTATCGACGCGCACGTCGGGATAGCGGTTGATGCTCCACACCCCGCCAGCCTCGGGGCGCCGCTCGAACACGTCATAGGGAATGCCGAGCAGGTCGAGTTGCACGCCCATGCCGATCCCGGCAAAGCCGCTGCCGATCACTGCCACCCGGAAGCCCTCGGGCAGGGCGGGGCGCTCGCCGGGCCAGCGCTCGTAATAGGGATAGTCCTCGAAGCAGGTGAGCTGCTTGCGCATGTCGTATTCGAGATCGCCGACCCTTTTGCCCAGTGCCATCTCGAACAGGCGGCGGTGCTCCGGTTCGGGAGGGGCAGGGACCGCGCGCGGCCCGGCATTGGCCTCGAGCCAGTCGACCGCGGCGAGCTTGAGCGCGTCCTTCTGCTGTTCGCTCATCGCCGCAGCCAGAGGGAGGTCATAGGCCGCATCGCCGGTGAGATGGAACATGGTCATCCTCACGGCATCGAGATCGGCCAGTTCGACGGCTCGTTCGATCCATGCCCGTTCAACCATTTCGTATTTCCCCCACCCAAGATTGTTTGTGCAACCCGTGATGAACGAGCCGGGCGGGCGCAAGCAAATGATTTATGTCAATTCAGCGTGCGGTCGTGCGCAATTGTCCTCGTTGTTGGCCTTGTCAGAAGACCTGGTCGAAGGCAGTCGTTAGTCGCTCGAGGCTTGCAGGCACATCGCGCAGCTTGTCGAGCCCGAACAGGCCGAGCCGGAAGCTGCGGTATTCGGGGCTCTCGTCGATCATCAAGGGCACGCCCGCCGCGATCTGCAAGCCCAGCGCGGCGAATTTCTTGCCGTTCTGCACGTCGGGATCGGTGGTGTGGCAGACCACCACGCCCGGTGCGCCGAAACCGTCTGCCGCTACCGAGCGCACCCCTCGCTCGGCAAGCAAGGCGCGCACCGCATTGCCCTGTTCCCACTGCGCCGCGCTCAGCTGCTCGAAGCCCAGCTCGCGGGTTTCCAGCATGGCCGCGCGGAACACGCGCAGCGCATCGGTCGGCATGGTGGCGTGATAGGCATGGCCGCCGCCAAGATAGGCCTCCATGATCGTCAGCCACTTGCCGAGATCGGCCGCGAAGCTGGTCGACCTGTTGGCGCGGCAGCGCTCAAGCGCTGCCTCGTTCATCATCACCAGGCCAGCGCAGGGCGGGGCAGACCAACCCTTTTGCGGTGCGGAAATCAGCACGTCGATGCCCGCAGCCTGCATGTCGACCCAGGCGCAGCCCGAGGCGATGCAATCGAGCACGAACAGCCCGCCGTGCTCATGCACGGCATCGGCAAGCGTGCGCAGATAGGTGTCGGGCAGGATCATCCCGGAGGCAGTCTCGACATGCGGCGCGAACACCACCTCGGGCTTTTCGGCGCGGATGCGCGCTACTGCCTGATCGATCGGGAAAGGCGTGAAAGGCGCATCGGGCGTATTGCCCTGCGGCTGCGCCTTGAGCACGGTCTCGGCGGCGGGAATCGAGCCGGCCTCGAAGATCTGGCTCCAGCGATAGGAGAAAAAGCCGTTGCGGATCACCAGCACCCGCGCATTGCTGGCGAACTGGCGGGCGACTGCCTCCATCGCATAGGTGCCGCCGCCGGGAACCACCACGGCGCGCTCGGCCTTGTAGACTTCGCACAGCGTCACGTGGATGTCGCGCAACACCTGCTGGAACGACTGGCTCATGTGATTGAGCGAACGGTCGGTAAAGACGACCGAGTATTCGAGCAGACCCTGGGGATCGATGTCGGGACGAAGGCCGGGCATGGGCGAGGTTCTCCTATGGATCGGCTGGCCGCCTAGCATGTCCTGCCGAGCCGTCCAGCCATTCGCGTGCGCCGACTTGGCTTCGCGGCGCAATTGCCGCATGGCTTGTTCGACACGCAGGCACGGCAATCTGGGAGCATCATGCGCAACCTATTCGACCTTTCGGGCAAGTCCGCGATCATCACCGGCTCCTCCCGCGGGATCGGCAAGGCGATTGCCGAGGCCATGGCCGCGCACGGCGCCAATGTCGTGATCTCCTCGCGCAAGGCACCTGCCTGCGAGGAAACGGCAGCGCATATCAATGCGCTAGGTGGCGGCAAGGCGATTGCGATCCCGGCCAATATCTCCGCGAAGGAAGAGCTTGTCGCGCTCGTGGCGCAGACGCGTGCACAATTCGGCAAGATCGACGTGCTGGTCTGCAACGCGGCGAGCAATCCCTACTACGGGCCGATGCACGATATTGCCGACGAGCAGTTCGAGAAGATCCTGCGCAACAACATCATCTCGAGCCACTGGCTGGTGCAGCAGGTCGCACCCGAGATGCGCGCGCGCCGCGAGGGTTCGATCATCATCATCTCCTCGGTCGGAGGCCTGCGCGGCACCTCGGTGATCGGTGCCTACAACATTTCCAAGGCTGCCGATTTCCAGCTGGCCCGCAATCTCGCCCTCGAATTCGGGCCAGACAATGTCACGGTCAACTGCATCGCGCCGGGCCTGATCAGGACAGATTTTGCCCGCGCCTTGTGGGAGGACGAAGCCAATGCCAGCAAGGTGACCGAGCATACTCCGCTGGGCCGGATCGGCGAGCCCGAAGAAATCGCCGGGGCCGCGGTGTTCCTTGCCGCGCCTGCCGGCCGTTATGTCACCGGGCAGACCCTGGTGATCGATGGCGGCGCGACCTCGGTGCTGCCGGGGATCTGACTAGCGTCCCCGCTCGTCGCGGCCTTCGCGATGCTGCTTGGGGTGGGCATAGGGATGCGGCGCATAGTTTTCGTGCTGCGCGCGCAGCCGCACTTCGCCGACCGACTGTTCAAAGGCGCGAGCCAGCGCGATCAGCTTGTCCTCCGCGGCATAGTCGAACACGTCGAGCCGCCGCTGCTCGTATTCGCCGCCATATTCGAGCGGATTGTCGCGATACCACTGCACCGTGCGGGTGATCGCCTCGACTGGCCCGACCACATCGCGATAGCCCAGATCGCTGCGGATCAGGCTGGTGTCGGCCAGGTAGTGGTAAGGCTGATACTGGATCAGTGCGCCCTTGGCGCTGTCGACATCGGGGATCGAGACAATCTCGAGCTCGACGCCAAGCGCACGCGCTGCAATCTCGATCAGCTGGCGCTGGTCCACCTGCTGATCGTCAGCGCAATTGTAGGCCTTGCCTGCCGCTGCCTCGTGCTTGTCGACCGCGAGCAACACCGCCTGCGCGGCGTTCTCGGAATAGTGATGCGAAAGCAGCGTCATGCCGCCGTTGAGCACGACAATCGTTCGCCGTCCGTCGCGCACCCGGCGCACGATCGACCATTCGCGCGGCGCGATCTGCCGCGGCCCATAGACATAGGGATAGCGAAACAGGGTTCCGTCGGGGTGGTGGTCGAACAGCGCCTGCTCGGCCTCGACGATCTTGACGCCGAAGCGGTGGTCACCCTCGGCGCACAGCGGCGCAGTTTCGGGTACGGGTGCAAGCTGTCCCCGGGGCCAGACATCGGCCGGATCGGTGAACCCACGATAAGCAGCGCAGCCGCCCACGGCGAGGAAATGCCCGGTCCGCCCGGCGAGCAGCCTGGATGTGACCTTGAGCCTGCAATAGGTCGCGATCACGATATCGAACCTGCGTTGGCCAAGCGCCGCGGCAAGCGGCTCGGCAAAATGCGGATCGCCGACAATCCGTTCGACATCGCCGGGAAAAGGATAGTTGTGGACTCCGCGGCTGAGTACGCTGACGCGGAAGCCGCGCTGCCGCATCCCCTCGACGATGAAAGGACCGGTCGGCCCGGAACCGCCAATAACCAGTGCCGTTTGCGCCATTGCCTCGCTCCTCCCTTGCCATGCGATGCGGTTCTCGCCCGCCAAGGTCAAAACGAAAATAGCATGTTCAGTACGATTTTCTGATCGAATCGCTTGCGGAACCGCGATCTTGCCTGCGAAGGGATAGCCAAGCGAATGGTTCGCGGAGGATGGCGATGGCGTTTGTGGCTGAACCCGGCCCGGCCAGACTGGACGATGTCAGAGGGAAAATCGCTATTGTCGGCGTGGGCGATTGTGCGCCCAGCGCCGCTTCGGGCCGGGCGCTCGACGAGATGCTATTTGCCGCCATCGACGCCGCGCTCACTGATGCAGGACTGTCCCCGCAAGATGTCGATGGCCTGATGTTCTCTGGCCAGAGCCATGGCCAGATGACGGTCGCACGGTTTCGGGCACACTATGGCCTGGCTCACGAAATCTGGGAATCGGGGGCTGGCGGCGCGTTTTCGTTTGCCGCCACCGCGCCGCATGACGCCTGGCAGGCCATCGCCAGCGGTAAGGCCAGTATCATCGTGAATGTCCATGGCACCGACTGGGCGAGCCAGAACGCGGCAGATTCTGGCGGCCCGGCCTCTGCCCATCTCGCCGAAGCGATCAAGGCCTGCGCCGAGGTGCCCCTGGGCTTCATCCCGCAGCCGGTCTACTTCGCCCATGTCGCGCGCCGCCATTTCGAGCTCTATGGCACCCGCGCCGAACAGCTTGGGGCGATTGCCGTCGCGCTGCGCCGCCATGCCAATGGTCATCCCGACGCGGTGATGCGTGACAAGACGCTCTCGCTGGCGGACTATCTCGCCCGCGAACCGTTCATCGATCCGCTGCGGATCGAGGACTGCTGCCTGATCTCGGACGGGGCCTGCGCCTTCGTGATGACCTCTGCGGATCGGGCGCGCGACCTGCGCCAACGCCCGGTGCTGGTCGAGGGCGTGGGCTATGCAGGGGCGATCGAAGGCATCCATTTTGCCATGGAACCCGAATTTGCATCGACCCCGCACCGGATGAGCGCGCCCGGTGCATTTGCCATGGCCGGGCTCTCGCCTGCCGAGGTCGACGTGCTGGCGGTCTACGATCCGTTCACGATCGTAGCACTGATGGCGATCGAGGATCTGGGCTTTTGCCCCAAGGGCGAAGCGGGGCGCTTTGTCGAGGGCGACCGGCTGGCCTTTGACCGGGGCAGGTCGCGCGGCGGCCTGCCGTTCAACACCCACGGCGGCATGCTCAGCCATTCCTACCTGCTCGGGATCAACCATGTCGTCGAGCTGGTGCGCCAGCTGCGCGGCGAGGCGGCCAATCAGGTCGCCGATGCGGAAATAGCGGTCTACGGCGGCTTTTCCGGTGTCGATGCCGGAACCATGATCATGCGGAGGGGGTGATGGCCGAAGCCAAGCCATTCCCGCTGCCCGATCTGGACAATCCGGTGCTCGCCCCGTTCTGGCAGGCGGCGGCGCGCGGCGAGTTTGCGCTGCCGCGCTGCCAGGCTTGCGGCGCGTTCGACTGGTATCCCAAAAGGCAATGCCGGCAGTGTAGCGGGCGCGACATCGGCTGGACAGTGCTCAGCGGGCGCGCCACGCTCTATTCCTGGGCCGTGGTCAAGCGCGCCCTGCATAAGCCGCTGGCCCCGATCGCGCCCTACGTCTCGGCGATTGTCGTGATCGACGAGGACCGCTTGACACGGCTGGTTACCCGGTTGATCGATTGCGAACCGGACGCGCTGCGCATCGGCATGCCGGTGCGGGTGCGCTTTGCGGACCTTGGGCACCCGGCGCTCGAGACCGGGATCGTGGCACCGTTATTCACGCCAATAACAAACGGACGGGACGAAGGATGAACCATCTTGATCTGAGCAACACCCGCGACCGCCATCTCGGGCGGATTCTGCAAATGCAGGCTGATGCGGTGGGCGACCATGTCTATCTCATGCACAATGAGGGCAGGTTCACCTTTGCCGAGACCGACCGGATCGTGAATTCGATCGCGCGCGGGCTTGCCGATCTGGGAGTAGGGCGCGGTGACCGCGTCGCCTTTTTTGCCAACAGCGCGCTCGACGTCATTTTTCTGACGCTGGCGGTCAGCCGCCTCGGCGCGGTGTGGATCCCGATCAATGCCGAATACAAGGGCGAGTGGCTCAAGGCGACCCTGGCGGACAGCAAGCCCAAGGTCATCGTTTCGGACACGCGGCTGTGGCCGCGCCTTGCCGAGGTGATTGCCGATGTCGCCTACGATCATCTCGTCCTGCGCGATCTGGGCGATAACCCGCTTCCGGCCGGGGCAAAGCCGTTCGAGTTCCTCAAATCGTTTCCTGACACGCCGCACGACATGTCGGCGATCGACTATGGCGAGGTCAACGCGGTGCTGTGGACCTCGGGCACGACTGGCAAGTCCAAGGGGGTGATGCAGAGCCACAACATCTG
>JBIPOX010000345.1:0-2607 GCA_044378785.1 Novosphingobium sp. | reverse complement strand
TACAATAGCGCCTCCTGGAGGATGACGATATTCCGCGCCCTGTTCGAAGGGATCGGCTGCGCCAGCGATCCGACCTTCTCGGCCAGCAATTTCTGGGACCGGACGCGCTATTACAATGCAACCCAGACCTTCACTCTGGGCGCCATGCACATCTACCTGTGGAAGCTGCCCGAGCAGCCCGACGATGCCGACAATCCGGTGCGTTCGGCGGGCATGACGCCGATGCCCGATGACATCATCACACCGTTTGCCAGGCGCTTTGGTATCGAACGGCTCGCCCAGGGTTTCGGCCAGAGCGAGATCGGCAACGTCATCAGCCGCGAGCCGACCATCCTGCCCAGCCCAAAGCCGGGTATTCTCGGCCTGGTCACGCCCAATGTCGATTTGCGGCTGATCGACGATGACGGCAACGACGTTGCGGTTGGAGAGGCCGGCGAATTCGCGATCAAGCCCAAGAAGCCGCACATCATGTTCGAGGGCTATTTCGAGAATCCCGAGGCCACCAAGGCGGCTTTCACTGCCGATGGCTGGTACCGGATGGGCGATCTGGGGCGGCAGGATGCCGACGGCGATTACTACTTCGTCGATCGCAAGAAGGACGCGGTGCGCCTTGCAGGGCGCAACATCTCGACCATGGAAGTCGAGCAGGCGATCCGCGCCCACCCGGCGGTCGACGAAGTGGCGGTGTTCGGCATCAAATCCGACGAGCTTGACGCAGAGGACGAACTGGCAGCCAATGTCATCCTGAAGCACGGCGAGAGCCTGTCGCACGAGGAGCTTGCCCGCTTCGTCAACGAAACCGCGCCCTACTATTTCGTGCCGCGCTATATCGAATTTGTCGACAGCTTGCCCTATACTCCCACCAACAAGGTCCAGAAGTACGTGTTGCGCGAGAGAGGCAAAACCGCTGCGACCTGGGATCGCAAGGCGGCCAGTTTCGAGCTTGTGCGTTAGAAGGAAACATCAACAATGAAGCCTTTCGTATTCAGCGGTGACGGACACCTGAGGGAGCCCAAGGAGCTGTTCAGCGACGGCCTGCCCGCTTCCATGCGTCCGTTCGGCATCCACACCCGCCGCACCGAAACCCACATCATGACCTATGCCGGCGAGAAGCTGGTCCACCGCTTCCCGCTGAGGCGGGAAATCACCACCGACGAGGACGATCCGGCCAATAATGGCAGACCCAACCAGGCAGGTGCGTCGAATGTCGATGCGCGCATCGCCGACATGGACCTGGAAGGAATCGATGCCGAGATCGTCTTTCCGACCACCGGCATGCTCAACTACCTCGTTGAGGACGCGGACACCGAATATGCCTCGTGCGTGGTCTACAACGACTGGAACGACAGGTTCCTGGGCGGCCACCGCGAACGCTTCGTGCGCTGCGGCCTGCTGCCGGTGCGCAATTTCGCCCATACCGTCGCCGAGATGGAGCGGTTGGCAAAAATGGGTTTCACTGCCGCGATGCTGCCTAGCAACATCCCTGACGGCGTACCGCTTTACAACCACGAGGGCTGGGACGCGGTGTTCGACGCCGCGCAGCGGCTCGGCATTGTCCTGACGCTGCACACTGCGACCGGTCGCCCGGACCTGCGGCCCGAGAGCGGCCCGGGCGGCGCGATCATCAACTATACCGACCAGATGCGCGATGCGATCCACTCGATCATGTACATGGTCGCGGGCGGCACGCTCGACCGGTTTCCGGACGCGCAGGTGATGGTGGTCGAATCAGGCGCGAGCTGGCTGGCGGGGCTGGCCGAGCGGATGGACGAGGTCGCTCACGGCCACGACATCTTCGTGCAGCCCAAGCTCTCCCTGAAACCCAGCGAGATCATCCAGCGCCAGGTCAGCGCCTCGTTCCAGTATGACCGCGCTTGCATCATGTCGCGCTCGGTCACCGGGCACAAGGGGCTGATCTGGGGCTCGGATTATCCGCACCACGAGGGCACATTCCCGAACTCGCGCAAGGTGATTGCCCATCTGTTCGACGGGATCGACATCACCGAGGCGGAAAAGGCGGACATTGTCGGACTCAATGGCGCGCGGCTGTTCCGGTTGCCGCATCCGGCGCTGGAAAAGGCGGCAGCCTGAGCGCGGTGGCGGGAAGCTAAGCGGCGGGGAAGCTGGCGCGGGTGCGATTGGCAAGCGCGACCAGCGTCAGCATCACCGGCACCTCGACCAGCACGCCGACCACGGTTGCCAGCGCTGCACCGCTGCCAAGCCCGAACAGTCCGATAGCGACCGCCACGGCCAGCTCGAAGAAGTTCGAGGTGCCGATCAGCGCGCAAGGTGCCGCAATCGCATGTGGCACTTTCCAGGCCTTGGCCGCGTAATAGGCGATCAGGAAAATCGCGTAGCTCTGGATCACGATCGGCACCGCGATCAGCGCGATGAGCAGGGGGCGCGAAACGATCGTCTCGGCCTGGAACCCGAACAGCAGCAGAACCGTAAGCAGCAGACCGATGACCGAGAGCGGCTTGAGCTTGCCGGTAAAGGCGCTCACCGCCGCTTCGTCGTTGCCACTGCCGGCGAGCAGGTGGCGGCGCACCAAGGCCCCTACCGCCAGGGGTACGACGACATAAAGGACAACCGAAAGCAGCAGCGTGT
>JBIPOX010000224.1:0-3660 GCA_044378785.1 Novosphingobium sp. | reverse complement strand
CGCTTCGCTGCATGCAACCCGCACGGCAATTCCTGCCAATACTGATCGGCCTCACGCTACTGGTTGCAGTGGTCGCCAGCACTTTCTGGAACCTAGGCAAGTCAGCGTCTGAATGGGGCGTGCCGACGCTGCTGCCGGACGATCCCGATATCACCTTGAGCGCGGTGGTCACTGAATTCCGGATGACCGGCCAAATGCCAACGCCTGCCGAACTGGCGGGTATCAATGCCGCCGCCGGTATCGACCCGCTGGAGGAAGAGCCCTTGACGTTTGCGTCGCTCGTTGTTTCCGGGAACAGGGACGCGGAAGCGATCGCGCTTCTTAAGGAAGCACGTCGTCGCAATCCTGCCGCACGGGAAGTTCGTGTCCTGCTGCTTGACCGTTTTCTGCGCACTGCCGACATGCCAGGCGCAATCGGCGAAATCGGCGCCCTGAATTCACTGGTACCAGAAGGTCGCAAGCAGCTTTCCCAGCTTCTGCTGGGCCTCGTCGCAGCGCCGGATACGCGCCACGCGGTTATTGCAGCCCTTAGGCAGAGTCCGATGAGGAAGCCGCTGATCACCGAACTGGCACGCGCAGGCGCAAGTTCCTACCTCCTGCTTGACCTCGCCCGGGATCTGACTGGCCTTGCACCGGGGAGCGAGGATGCCCGGTGGTCACAGAGCGTGACGCAAGCTCTCGTCAATCAGAAGGATTTGACTGGCGCTCGTCGGCTTTGGCGGCACTTCTTCAGCGTGCCATCAAAATCGGACAGGTTGATTTTCGACGGCTCATTTGCAGGAACTGCAGCGCCGCCGTTCGGCTGGGACTTCCCATCCGGTCCCTCAGGCCATTCCGAGCTGGAATCCGCGGGCCTGCGCGTTCGTTACGATGGCCGTGACCAGATGATATTGGGCCGCCAGCTGCTGCTACTGCCTGCCGGACAATACCGGCTCGATCACAAGATCACCGGCACAGAAGGTCCGTTACCGAATCTTGCCTGGCGCATCGAGTGCGCCGGCGCGCGCCGGACCCTTCTCGATCTATCCCTCGCCCAGACCTATACCTTCGAACGAGGCGAAAAACCAATCTTCGCAGTCCCCACAGACCACTGTGAAGGTCAATGGCTTACCCTTGTGGGCCGTACGCTTCCCGTGCCGTCGATGCGCACGGCTTTGGTCAGCAAAGTCGGTATCGTATCGGCTTCGGCTCGATGACCAGAGGCAGGGACCTCGTTCTGCCAGCCTACCTTGCGCTGTGCATTCTACTCGGTGGTGCCAGTGCAGCTGGATATGTTGCCAATTGTGTCCTTCAAATCCTCGCGATCGGCCTGATCGTCGCGGCGTTGCGAGACGGCAAGGCCGGTTTTCGCCCGCAAGGCGAGACAATCCTGACTTGGATGCTTTTGACGGGTTGCACGGTCGCGGCGCTGCAGTTCGTTCCGTTGCCGTTATCAATTTGGACACTGTTGGGTGAACGCTCCCAGATAGCGGAGTTTGCTCAGCGCACCGGGGTCACCATCACATACCCGGCGATTTCGCTGATGCCGCACGAATCTGTCAAATCGATCGTCTGGGCTCTTCCCGGTTGCGCAGTCCTGATCTGGATGCTGAGGACCCGGGCATATCAGGCGGAATATCTGGCCTGGACGATAGTTGCGATGACGGCCGCCTCCCTTGCGCTCGGCACCTTGCAGATTGGCGGGGGACGTGACAGCGCACTGTATTTCTACGCCATAACCAATTTGGGTTCGACCACAGGATTCTTCGCAAACAGCAATCACCTTGCGACGCTACTGCTGGTGTCCCTGCCGTTTATCACCGCCATCGTCTCAAAGCTGTCGTCACGTCATCGTGCCAATGAAACCCCGCTGATGGTCGGCGCGATCGGGGTCCTGCTGGTAGTGCTGGCAGGCATTTTTATCAACCGCGCGCTGACCGGCTATGCGCTGGTCCTTCCTGTACTCGCGGCGAGCTTGCTCATCCTGAAGCGCCTTCGCGGGGCGAGGCGCTATGCTCTGCCAGTGTTGGCACTGATGGTGCTTGTCGGGGTTGGCCTGCCGTTCCTGACCGATGAAGGTGCTGCGATCTTCGGTGCAAACGCCAGCTTGCATCCCGGTGACCGCCGGCTTGTGTTTTCCAGCACGCTGCGCGCTGCATGGGACTACGCACCGTTCGGCTCGGGCCTTGGCAGCTTCCGCGAGATTTACCGCCAGTACCAGGACCCCCTCACCACCACGACCGAATACATCAACCACGCACACAACGACTATCTCGAATTGCTGCTTGAAACCGGCCTGTTCGCCGTGGTGCTCCTGGCATTGTTTCTGGCATGGTGGTTCTGGCGCTCCAAACGAATCTGGGCGCCAAATGGCGGCGGGCCTTTCCAGCAGGCCGCGACGATCGCCAGCGGGGCGATCCTGATTCACTCGTTCGTCGACTATCCGCTCAGGACCGCCGCGATGAGCAGCATCTTCGCCGTCTGCATCGCGCTCATAGCGAGGCGGACAGATGGCGAAGCTGCGCCGCTGCCTTCCGCGCCGAGCCCTGACGGCGAGACCTGATCGACGCGCCCGTCGATTGCTCTGTCCGCTGGCTTCACCTAGCGCAGTGACATGCCGTTTCGCGATCTTCTGATTCTTGCCAAGCCGTTTCGCCTGCAACTCCTCTTGCTGGGCTTGCTTTCGATTGCAGGATCGGCGGTTACGCTTGCCATTCCCGCCCTCGGCGCACGGCTCTTGGGTGGGTTGCTGGGCGGAAACGTCCAATCGACTGGTTCGGTGGTGGTGTTGCTCGGTGCTGCGGTGCTCGGCACGGCGATCGTCAGCTTCGTCACAGCTCTGTATTCCGGCAGCACGTCGACCCGCATGCTCGCCAGCCTGCGACGCCAGATCTACGAGCACGTCCAGTCGCTGCCGATGGATTTCCACGAGAACCACCGGCAAGGCGATACTCTGGCCTTGATGACATACGAGGTCGCCCGACTGAGCCAGTTTCTCACTTCGACCCTGACCAGCATACCGTCTCGATTGCTTACGGCGGCTGGCGCAGTGGTGATCATGTTCGGGATCGATCCTGTGCTGGCCTCGCTAGTTCCGCTCTTCATCCCAGCCTTCTACATCATCCTCAAGGTCATCGGTCGCAGGCTGCGCGGCCTTGCCGAGAAAATTCAGCGTGCCGAGGCCGAGGTGGTAGCGATAGTCGAGGAGAATCTCGAGATGCTGCCCGCGATCAAGTCTTACGCGCGGGAGGATATCGAAACGCGTCGCTATGCCGATGCCGTCGAGCGAGCAATGGGCTTGGCGCTGCGCGAGAACCGCATTTATGCGGGGTTGAGCCCAGCCATGGATCTGGCCACGGCGGGCGCTGCGATCCTGCTACTGATCGTGGCTGGCCAAAACGTCCAGACCGGCGCAATGACCCCGACCGAACTGTTCAGTTTTCTGTTCTATGCCGCTCTACTAACTCGCCCGGTCGGTGCGCTCGCTAACCTTTATGGCCAGATGCAGTCTGCGCGCGGCACGCTGACACGGCTTTACGGTGTGATGCAACGCAAGCCGGAACTGGGCTATGCAGCGGCTGGTGCGCTGGACACTGCCCGCGGCGCGATATCACTGCGCGGCGTATCGTTCGGCTATCCGGGACGGGATGCCGTGCTGGACTCGATCGACCTGGACATTGC
>JBIPOX010000008.1:0-12507 GCA_044378785.1 Novosphingobium sp. | reverse complement strand
TCGCGCCATTCGAGCGGCAAGTGGGCAAGGGCGAGGCGCACCTTGTCGCGCGTCTTGGGAGTGAACAGGCCAAGCTCGGGCTCGGCGTGGATGGCGCGGCGCAGCGTGACAATCTCGCCTGCTATGGCGCTTGCGTCCTGGATCAGGTTCTCGTGCAACATGCCTGCATGTTACGCTGGTTGGCTGCGCTGCTCCAGCACCATTTCGGCAATGCCATAGGTGCGCTCGTTGTCGACATCGACTGCCTGGGCCCCGTCGGGCTGGATCACTGCCGCGATGCGCAGGCCAAAGCGCTTGCCGATGCGCCTGGCGGCAGTTTGCACGCCGATCAGGCGGAAGCGGAACAGCACGATGTTGACGAGGCCGAAGGCAGTCAGCAGCCGCCGTGGATTTTTCTGGAACTGGCCGCCCTCGCGGAAGGCTTCGGCGGCGCGCAGGGCATGGCGGCCTGCGATCCCGTAAAGATTGCAATTGGCATAGCCGCCGTCGCGAAAATCGTAGAAATTGCGCTGCGCTTCGGGGTGGACCGCCAGCACTGCCGCTTGCGTGGCAAGGTTCATGGCGGCGTCGTGGCTGGCGAGTGCATCGAGGGTGGCCTTGAACGCCTCGCGGCTGAGCAGGACATTATCGGCAGTGGTGATCACAAACGGGGCTTGCTGGCCTGCGACCCCGGCGAGCACGCTCTCGACGATGTTTTCGGACGAAGCGACCATGTCCACCGCTAGCCCGCCTGCGCGATAGGGGGCAAGGATCGGCTCGAGCGCGGCTTGCCCGTCAGGCTCCAGCATGACCCGCACCGTGGCAACTTCGGGACAGGCAGCGAGCACATCCATGACATGGACGATTAGCGGCTTGCCTGCAATCGGCACGAGGCACTTGTGGCTCACTCCGGCGCGCGCGGCGAGCGGATTGACCATTCCCGCGCGCTGCGCGGCCAGCACGATGACTGTGCAGTCCACCTTACATCAGCCCGTGGCGAGTGAGGCTGTTGGCGACAATCGTCTCGATCAGTTGCTCCTGGCTCCAGCCAAGCAATTGCGCCGATCGGCCATAGACCTTTTGCGACCACAGGTTGCACTGGAGATTGACCTCGAGCAGGTTCACCTCGCCGGTTTGCTCGTCATAGCGAAACTCGAAGCGGCCATAGTCGAAGGGGCGGAAGATCTCGGCAAGCTGCAGCGTCATCTCGCGGATTTTCGGCCAGGCGCCGGATTGCTCGAAGGGCACCAGTTCGTATTTCTGGGAACGATCGACGAGGTCGCGCTTTTCCTCGTGGGTGCGCAGGTGGGTCGGATCGGCCTGACGGAACAGCATCGGCGGCATCACGAAAGGCGCATTGTTCATCTCGACGACCGGCACCTCGACATCGCTGCCGATCATGAACGGCTCGACGATGGCGTCGTAGTTCTCGGCGTGGATCGCCAGCACTGCGGCCCTGACGCCCTCCCAGTCGGTCGCGTCGCCAAGGCCCCAGCTTGCCGAGCTGTTGTTGGGCTTGATCACATAGCGATCCGCCCTGGGGCACCGATCGGGCTCGACTGGCGCTCCGGCGCGGTAGATCGCCCAGTCGCAGGTCTGCACGCCGCGCGCGCGACCCTCAAGCTTGGTCAAGTGCTTGTCGTCGGCTAGCCCGCGCAGAATCGGGTTGGCGCCAAGAAAGGGCAGGCCTAGCCGGTTGCACAGGATCGGGCAGAGCATTTCGGAATTGAAGAAACCGCCGCGATTGAGGAGCGGGAAGACGAAATCGACCCCCGGATCGGTGAACAGCACGTCGAACGTCGTTGCCACCTGGAGCTTTTCGAACAGCCCTTCGAGGATCACGCGCATCTCGTGATGATAGGGCGAATGGTTGCCGTCAATGCTGTCGAGACCGCCTCCGCTAAGCGCGTGCTTGGCGATGAACAGCAGCTTGAGGTCGCGCCTGACGGCGGGGGTGAGAGCAAGCGGAGCGGTCATGATCTTTCCTGCAACGCGCGAGACCCAGCAGGCACCGCGCCACTTGCCGCGCTCCCATAACGGCTATAGGGAACTTCGCAAATTCCAATTTACCGGATCGTGCGGGTTGCAGTGGCAGAAATCGTCGATCTTTCCCTGCATGATTGGATGACGCGCGGCGGTGACGAGCGCATCGTGCTCGATCCGCAAAGCGGCCTTAACCGCTATTCCAGCGCGCCGTTCCCGCGCCAGGTTCTGGCCTTTGCCTCGTCCACTGCCAACGACCTCGGCCCCGAGGCAGACGCCTGGCTGCGTGCGCGTTTCCCGGATGGCGCAGCCCTGCTCGAGACCGGCGGGGCCTATGCGCGCTGCCTCGACGAGCAACGCGCCGCGATCCGTGCTGCCTATGGTCTGGCTGCGGACATCGACGTGTTCTTCGCGCCTTCGGGCACCGATCTCGAATATGTCGGCCTGCTCGCGGTCGCGGGTCGCAAGCCGGGCGGGGTGGTCAATCACCTGCTCGGTGCCGACGAGGTCGGCTCGGGCTGCATCTACAGCGCGGCGGGCGAATTCTTTGCGCGCACCACCGCGCTTGGGCTTGAGGTTGCGCCCGGCGAGCCAGTGCCTGGCCTGCCGCCAGTCGCCATGGCCGACACTCCGGTGCGCTGCGCCAACGGCGAGGCGCACGACAGCGCAGAACTGGCAAGCGACTTTGCGGTCTCGATCGATGCGGCGCTTGCCGATGACAAGTTTCCGCTCGTCCATGTCGTTCACGGCTCGAAAACCGGGCTGGTGCTGCCCGCGCTTGCCGAGGTCGATGGTTTGCGCGCGCGGTTCGGCGAGGATCTTGGTTTTGTCGTCGATGCCTGTCAGGCGCGGATCACCAGCGAGGCGATCGCACAATACCTCGCGCGTGGCATGATCGTGTTCATTACTGGCTCGAAATTCATGGGCGGCCCGCCGTTCAGCGGCTTTGCCCTGCTGCCGCCAGGAACGGCCGCGCGCGCCGCGCCGCTGGCCGCAGGCATGGCGCGAATTTTCCGCCGTGCCGAAGTGCCCGCAGCCTGGCCAGGGCGAGAGGTCTGCGAGGATAGCGGCAATCCCGGGCTTGCCTTGCGCCTGTCTGCCTCGCTGTTCGAATTGACCCGCTTCCAGCAGCTCAGTCTGGCGCGCGTCAGCCGCGTGGTCGATGCTTTCACGCTTGCGACCGCCGCGCTGGCCCAGCGGCTTGGCGTGCGCAAGGTAGCGAGCGGCCCGGCCAGCGATACTGGCGAACCAATGGCTGACCCGATCGAGCGGCGCACTCTCGTTACGCTCGACCTGTGCCATGACGAAAACGGTGCCTTGCGCCGCACCCGCACTTTCGAGGAAGCGATGGCAATCCACAAGGCACTGATCGGCCAAGGCATTCGTCTTGGCCAGCCAGTGCGCTGCGTCAGGCTTGCGGGCGACGGCTGGGGAGCAAGTCTGCGCATCGGCCTGTCCATGCCGCAGATCGTGCGGCTCGACGCGCTCGACGATGCCGCACTGGGGGAGTGGTTTGCCGCAAATCTTGCCCGGATCGGCGAGGCGCTTGCACCTCGGCTCGAAGCCTGACTCTTGCTGTTCGCTCGCCAAGCGTGCACAGCACTGGCATATGTCCGGGTTGAGAGATGAAGGCGAGACAATCTTGAACGCGCTCATCCTCAGGTTCCGCAATGCTCCCCAGGCGCTCGTCTCGGTGGCACGGAATTTCGGCTGGATGCTGTCGGCGCGCGCGCTCGCTGCCGTGTTCTCGCTGGTCTACCTGGCGATCATCACCCGCACGCTCGGCGTTACCGGTTTCGGCAAGTTCGCGCTGATTACCGGCGCGGCGCAGTTCCTTGCCGGATTGCTGGCGTTCCAGACCTGGCAAGTGATTGTCCAGTACGGCGTCGGCCATATCGAGAACCGCGATGAACAGCGGCTGGCACGGCTTTACCGCGCGGCGATCGCGCTCGACGTGGTCAGTGCGCTGGCGGGAATCGCGATATCGGCACTGATCCTGCACCTCTTCGCCGACGCGCTGGGCATGACCGAGACGCTGGCGCGCGCGACGCTGATCTTCAATGTGATCATGCTGATTTCGCTGCGCTCGACGCCGATCGGCATCCTGCGCCTTCGCGACCGGTTCAACCTTGCCGCTGCCGCCGATGCAGCGACGCCGACACTGCGCCTGGTCGGCACGGTGGCGGCCGCGCTGATCCACCCCAAGCTACAGGGTTTCCTGATTGCCTGGGCCATTGCCGAACTGCTCACCGCCGCCGCGCACTGGTATGCCGTGTCCAAGACCGGCGACTTGCGACTGATGCTGGGCAAGACCGGACGGTTCCGGCAGGTCTTTGCCGACAACCCTGATATCCTGCGCTATGCGCTGACCTCCAATTTCAGCCAGACGCTGTTTCTTACGGTCAAGCAGATCCCGCTGTTCATTGTCGGCGGCCTGACCGGCACGGCGGCGGCAGGCGCGTTTCGCCTCGCCGCACAGCTCAGCCGGTCGCTGACCACCGTCTCGCAAATGATCGCCAAGGCCGCGTTTCCCGAGATCGTGCGCGCGGTACGCAATCAGGGCGCGCGCAGCCTCAAGACCGTGATCGCGCGCTCGATGCGCTTTGCTGCCGTGGCTGGCATTGTCGTCTTCGTGCTTGCCATAGTGCTTGGCCAGGTGCTGCTGGAAGTGGTCGGCGGGTCCGATTTCGGCCGCGCCTATCACTCGCTGCTTTGGCTGACGGCAGCTGCCTGCATCGATCTGGCGATAGTCGCCTTCGAGCCGAGTATCATGGCGGCGCGGCGCGCGCACCTGCTGTTCCTTGCAAGGCTGGCGAGCACGGCACTGCTGATCGGCTGCGCTTTCCTGTTCGAGCCGACCATGGGCGCGGACGGGGTTGCAGCGGCGGTCCTGGTCAATTCGGTGAGCCAGGCGCTGCTTCTGGGTGCGATCATCTGGCGGATGACGCGCCGTCGCGCTGATGCAACACCCCCCGACTGAACGGTCCCGCGCTGCGACACCGAGCGGAAAATGCTGGATTCGTTCATACTAGGGCGGGTAGGAGCGCCCCATGGAGCATCAGGCCACCACTTTCGGGCGCTTGACCCGCACCGCCGCGCAGGTTGTGCCGGGGCCTGCACTGCTGCCTGTCGCGGGCGTGCGCGAGTATCTTGCCGCGCCCCTGGTCGGCCTGATCCGCAATCCGCGCAGCCATCGCAACAAGGGCCGCGATGCGGCGCTGGACGCGCGCGGCGATGTCCTGCTCGCCGAGCCGCGCACCCGCGCCGAGCTTGAAGCGGCGCTGGCGCGCATGGCCGAAGCGGGCATCGGCATGCTGGCGATCAGCGGCGGCGATGGCACCGTGCGCGACGTGCTGACCCGCGGCGCACCCCTGTTTGGCGACACGTGGCCGGTTATCGCGGTGCTGCCGCAAGGCAAGACCAACGCTCTGGCGCTCGATCTCGGGGTCGATCGCCGGTTCGGGCTCGAAGATGCGATTGCCGCCGCCGCGCGCGGCCGTCTGGTCATGCGCCGCCCGGTGGTGGTGACCGACAGCGAGGGTGCGCAGCGCGAGCGCTGGGGCTTCATCTTTGGCGCGGGCGCTTTCAATGCGGCGATCGATGCAGGCCAGGTCGCGCACCGGTTTGGTGCTTTCCAGAGCTTCGCAATCGGGGTCACTGCGCTGTTTGGCATGGTCCAGGCGCTGTTCGGCTTTGGCCGCTCGCCGTGGCGCGAGGTCTATCGCATGAAGCTCAGCGATGCAGTCAGTGGCGAGGCCCTGCCGCATAGCGGCATGGGGCCGCGTGACAGCCGCTACATCGCAGGTTTCACTACGCTGCGCCGCTTTCCGCTGGGCATGAAGCTGCTTGCCGGGATCGAGCAGCAGGGCCAGATCGGCTATTTCATGGTCGATGCGCCGCGCCGTCGTGCGCTGGCCAAGGTGCCGGGCGCGGCCATGGGGTCGACCGATCCAGACCTTGCTCACCTCGGCCTGCATCGCGGTGTCAGCGAGGCTTTCGATCTTGTCCTGGAGGACGGCTTCATCCTCGACGGAGAGCGGTTCGCGGCCGGTACGGTCCGCATGTGTGCGGGGCCGGAACTGCAATTCGTGGTGCCGTGAACGACGCGCTGCGCGCGCGTATCGCGCGGGACCTGACCCGCGAGGTCGATCCCGCTGTAAGCGCCTTCGCCGGGCATCTTGCCGCGCAGCAGGGGGCGCTCGCAGTGCTGTTCTACGGATCGAACCTGCGCACTGGCGAACTCGACGGCGTGCTCGACTATTACGTGCTGACCGCTGGGCCAGCCGAGCGGGGTGTCTGGCCGCTGGTCAGCTACCACGAATGGACTTTCGCAGGCATCCAGCTGCGGGCAAAGCTGGCAACCATGACGCTTGTCCGGTTTGGTCAGGCTGCAAGCGGCGAGCTCCTCGATACGACGATCTGGGCTCGCTTCGTCCAGCCCAGCGCCCTGGTCTGGTGCAAGGACAGCGCGGCGCGCGATGCGATCGTTGCGGCCCTGTGCGATGCCAGCAAGGTCGCGGCCCGACTGGCAGTCGCGCTGGGGCCGACGCGCGGCAGCGAGCCTGCCTACTGGAATGCAGTGTTCGAGGCGACGTACCGCGCCGAGTTCCGCATCGAGAAAAGCAGTCGTGCGCGCTCGATCCTCGATCTCAACCCAGCCCATTTCGATGGCCTGCTGGCTCCGGCGCTGCAATCGGCAGGGGTGGCGCTGGCGCAGGAGAACGGGCAGATGCGCCCGCTGATGCCGCCCGCTGAGCGGCGGGCGGTGCGGCGCTGGTGGGCCAGGCGAAGGCGAGCGGGCAAGCCGCTCAACCTGCTTCGGCTGGTCCGCGCTGCCTCAACCTTCGACGGGGCGGCGCGCTATGCCGCCTGGAAGATAGAGCGCCATTCCGGCCATGCGGTCGAACTGACCCCCTGGCGCGAGCGCCATCCGGTACTCGCCGCACCAGGGGTGCTGTTTGCGCTGTGGCGCGCGCGGCGCAGGCGCGCCGGTCAGGAGCCCATGTAACGCATCTGGATGCGGATCGCCTTGACGCTTTCCCCGACCGAGAAGGCGGTCTTGCGGAAGCTCGGTTTACCCAGATTGAACAGATTGATGCTCGGATTGTTCGACATCGCGCCGCCATCCTTGGTGAGGTCGGTCTCGCCATTGCCGTTGACGTCGTGGCGCACCGCGATGCCATAGCTGCCTGCCGATGGCACTGGCATACAGAAGGACATGGCACCGGCGCGGGCCGGAACCTCGATCCGGTTGATCCAGCGGCCCTTGGCCATCCATTCGCTTTCGGTCGCACGGTAGCTCTGGACGCGCACCTTGCCGCTCGACGACTTGATACCCTCGACCGTAACCATCACTGCCGGGCTGTCGCCCTGGCGGCACCTGTCGAGGTCGTTGCCGATCGGCTGCCGGTATTGTGCCACTGCTGGGGCGGAAGTGGCAAGGCCCAGCGCGGCGAGCGCCAGCGCGCCTGGGCCGATTTTGCGAGCAAGCCGCGACAGTCGCGGGGTCGGGTTCGGGTCCATTTTCGTTCGTCGGTCCTGCCAGGCGCGCGCCGTATGGCGAGCGCACGGTGAAACATGCCGGTCGACTAGCCAAGCGGCGCTGAATGCGCTGTGAATTCGTCGCAAGGGCACAGTTCAGGCAACTTGTCGCACCACGCGCCTCGCGCCGTCGCAAATAGTTCGTCTAGCGTGTGGAAAAGGCCCGGGCCAGCCTTGTCGCGCGATTCGCGGATACGTAGTCGCCGGGGGGAAGGAGCTTTCAATCCCCAGCATGGCAGCCCCGCTCATCTCGCCGTCGATCCTGTCAGCCGATTTCGCGAAACTGGGCGAGGAAGTGCGCGCGATCGATGCGGCCGGGGCAGACTGGATCCATGTCGATGTGATGGATGGCCATTTCGTGCCCAACATCACGATTGGCCCGGCGGTGGTCAGGGCCTTGCGCGCCCACACTGCCAAGCCCTTTGACGTCCACCTGATGATCGCTCCGGTCGATCCCTACCTCGCCGAATTTGCCGAAGCCGGGGCCGATATCATTACTATCCACCCCGAGGCCGGAGCCCACACCCACCGCACCGTCCAGGCGATCAAGGGGCTGGGCAAGCAGGCCGGAATCTCGCTCAACCCGGCGACGCCCGCCAAGATGCTCGACTATCTGATCGACGAGATCGACCTTGTCCTGGTGATGAGCGTCAATCCCGGCTTTGGCGGACAGAGCTTCATCGCCAGCCAGCTCAAGAAAATCGAGGCAGTGCGCAAGATGATCGACAAGGCCGGACGCGACATCCGGCTCGAGGTTGACGGCGGGGTCAATGCCGAGACCGCGCGCCAGTGCGTCGATGCCGGTGCCGATGTACTGGTGGCAGGCTCTGCTACCTTCAAGGGCGGGCCAGCGCACTATGCGGCCAATATCGCTGCGCTGAAAGGACTGGGGTAGCCATGGCCGATGGCACATTCCCTGATCTGGCCCAGGGCCTGGCCCGAGATCTTGCCCAAGATCTGCCAACCCGCGACGCCGAGGACAGCGATGCGCCGGGTGTGCCGTTTACCGGCGTTGCGCCAGCATCCGCGACCGAGAGCGACCTGATCGTGTCGGCCGATGCCGAACTGCCGCATCAGGTGATCGAGCCGGGCCGGGCCCTGGCCATCGCCGACTTTGCGGGTCCGGCAGTCAATCCTGTCGAGCGGCTGATCCGCATCGCCTATCGGGTAGGCATTCCGGCCTCGATGCTGGCCATGCCGATTGGCCGGAAAGTCGGGCCGCGCCTGATCGCCACGGTTGCCAACCCGCTGGCGGGCGAGCGGGCCTCGGGGGTTGCGCTACGCGCCGGGCACTTCCTTGTCCATGGCGCCAAGACTCCGATCGCCCAGGCCGATTTTGGCGGCGCGGCACGGATGGTGCCGCCGCTCGAGCGGGTGGTTCATTCGTTCGACTGGCTCGGCGATCTTGACGCCTGCGCTGCGCGCGAGGACGTCGCGCCGGTTGCCGAACGGGTGCTTGCTGCCTGGCTCAAGGCCAATCCCAAGCCGCCCTCGCGTCCGGGCAAAGGCGCGGCCTGGTCGGTTGCCAATGCCAGCGCGCGGCTGCTCAATTGCCTGGTTCACGCGCCGCTGATCCTCTCCGGGATCGACCGCGAGCTACGCGGCCAGACGCTGCACACGATCGCCGACACCGCCCGCTGGCTCGACCGCAATGTCTCTCGCGCCGAAGACTCTCTTGCGCAAGCGACTGGCTGGTGCGCCATCACCGCTGCCGGGTTGCTGCTGGCGGGCGGCAAGCCGCGCCGCCTGTACGGCGAGGCAGGGCTGGTCCGGGCGCTGGGCGACATGGTCGGCGACGATGGCGGCGTGCTTTCGCGCAGCCCGATCGCACAGATGGAAGCGATCGCCGCCCTAGTGAAGCTGCGCGCCTGCTACGAGGCGGTGCAGTCCGATCCACCCGAAGCGCTCGAGGCGATGTTGGCGCTGCTGGCGCCGCCGCTGCTTTCGCTTACCCATGGCGATGGCTCGCTAGGCAACTGGCAAGGCGCCTGGGCGATCCCGGCGAGCACGGTTGCGGCGCATGTCGATGCCAGCCGGGTGCGCACCCGGCCCTTGCGCGAAGTGCGCCAGTGGGGGTTCCAGCGGGTCGCGGCGGGCAAGTCGATCCTGCAGTTCGACGCCGCCCCGCCACCTATGCCGCGCCATGCCCGCTTCGGCTCCGCCTCGACCCTGGCTTTCGAGTTTTCGGCGGACGGCTATCGCCTTATCGTCAATTGCGGCGGGGCGGCCTGCGCTGGCGGGCTCGTCTCGGTGCGGCTCGAACAGGCACTGCGCGCCACTGCGGCCCATTCCACTCTGACCCTCGACGATGCCAATTCGACTGCGGTGCTGATCGCGGGCGGGCTAGGCAATGGCGTCACCGAAGTCGACATGGCGCGCCGCGATCTCGAGATCGAGGGTCAGGGGCCAGCGACCCGGATCGAGGCCAGCCACAACGGCTATAGCGCGCGCTATGGCCTCACCCACCAGCGCATCCTGATCCTGCGCGCCGATGGCAGCGAGCTGCGCGGCGAGGACGCGCTGTTGCCGACCGGGCGCAAGGGCAAGCGTGGCAAGGTCGCCTTCGCGATCCGCTTTCATCTCGGTCCCGGGGTCGAGGCTCGCCTGTCCGAGGACCGGAAAGGCGCAGGCCTGGTGCTGCCCGACGGCAGCTACTGGCAGTTCCGTTCGGGCGAGAGCGAGGGCGAAGTCGCGATCGAGGAGAGCCTGTGGGTCGATGGCACGGCGCGTCCGGTCCCGGTGCAGCAACTGGTGATCCAGGGGCTGGTTTCGCGTGGCGGTGGAAACTTCTCCTGGCTGCTGAAAAAGATGGGTTAAGCCCCCGGCGCGCTCGCTTGCCCCTGCGCATGCGCGCGCCTAACAGGCAGCCAACCCCCTGCAAGAGAGGCTTGGCTGAAGCATGACCGATTCCGTCTCCATCCAGCGTGCACTGCTCTCCGTTTCGGACAAGACCGGTCTGGTCGAGCTTGGTGAGGCGCTGGCAGCCAAGGGCGTCGAACTGGTCTCGACCGGCGGGACTGCCAGGGCGCTGCGCGAGGCTGGCCTCGAGGTTCGCGACGTCTCCGATCTGACCGGCTTTCCCGAGATGATGGACGGGCGGGTCAAGACCCTGCATCCCAAGGTCCACGGCGGCCTGCTTGCGGTGCGCGACAATCCCGAACATGTCGCTGCGATGGAGGCGCACGCGATTGGCGCGATCGATCTGGTTGTAGTCAATCTCTATCCCTTCGAGGCGACCGTGGCGAAAGGAGCTGGCCGCGACGAGATTATCGAGAACATCGACATCGGCGGCCCGTCGATGGTGCGGTCGGCGGCGAAGAACCATTCGCATGTCGCCATCGTCACCGATCCGGGCGACTATGCCCTGATCGCGGGTGGATCGACCGGACTGGCCGACCGCATCCGCCTCGCCGCCAAGGCCTATGCCCATACTGCTGCCTACGACGCCGCCATCGCCAACTGGTTTGCTTTCGACGATGCCTTCACCAATCCGCTCGGGGCCGAGGCGCTGGGTGCCAGCCCGTTCCCGCCAATCCTGCCGATCGGCATGAAGCGTGCCGATACCCTGCGCTATGGCGAGAACCCCCACCAGGAGGCCGCGCTCTATGTCGGTCGCTCGCTTGGTGCCGCGGGCATTTCGCAAGCCGAGCAAGTGCAGGGCAAGGAGCTGTCCTACAACAATTACAACGATGCCGACGCCGCGCTCGAACTGGTTGCCGAATTTCGCGACGGGCCGCCTACGGTGGTCATCGTCAAGCATGCCAACCCCTGCGGAGTGGCCAGCGGCGCGAGCCTGGCCGAGGCCTACCAGAAAGCGCTCGAGTGCGATTCGGTTTCCGCATTCGGCGGGATCATCGCAGTGAACCGTCCGCTCGATGGTGCCGCCGCCGAGGCGATGAGCGGCATCTTCACTGAGGTTGTCGCTGCCCCTGACGCCGACGAAGCGGCGCGGGCCGTCTTTGCCAGGAAGAAGAACCTGCGCTTGCTGATCACCGGCGATTTGCCCGATCCGGCGCGCGGCGGCTTTACCATGAAGACGATTGCCGGCGGCATGCTGGTCCAGTCGCGCGACAATGGCCGGATCGGCGAGGCCGATCTCAAGCTGGTGACCAAGCGCGCGCCGAGCGAGCAGGAATTAGCCGATTGCCTGTTTGCCTGGACAGTAGCCAAGCACGTCAAGTCGAACGCGATTGTCTATGCCAAGCAGGGCGCGACCGCCGGGATTGGTGCCGGGCAAATGAACCGGCGCGATTCGGCGCGCATCGCCGCTGCCAAGGCAATCGAGGCGGCCGAGACCTATGGCTGGGGCGAGCCGCGCACCAGAGGCAGCGCGGTGGCTTCCGATGCCTTCTTCCCGTTTGCCGACGGTCTGATGGCGGCCGCCGAGGCAGGCGCGACTGCGGTGATCCAGCCTGGCGGTTCGATCCGCGACGAGGAAGTGATCGCTGCCGCCGACGAGGCGGGGCTCGCCATGCTGTTTACCGGCATGCGCCACTTCCGGCATTGAGCGTGAGGACTCTCTGGCTGCGCAGGGCAAACAGATCATTCTGAGGCCAGCTTTGCGGCGTGGTTAACGGCTCGTCGCAAGCTCTTCTCGCTTCACCGCGACGCGATGGGCGCGACGCAAATGTTCACTTCTTCGCAATGGCCCGAGCGCCAACTTGTCCGGGTTCACAGCATCTTGCGTCCAACCGAAAGACTTGCAGCCATGGGATTGTTCAAGCCCGAAACCTACCGCTTCTTCGTGATCGGTTTCGCGCTGGGTGCCGTGTTTGTGATCTCGACCATGGACACCAATGTGGGTTCGGCTCTGGCCGACAACGTCGTGCCGGTCGCGGAAGCGCAAGCGGCACAGTGACTTTTCGGGGCCGGCTCGCAGCGGCTCTCGCAATTCCTCTCATCGTCATTTGCACGGCTGGCTGCCAACAGGCCGCAAATGCGTCCGAAGTGGTCGTGCTGGCACCTGCTGCCGAACGCAAGGCCGACGAGACGCCCGGTCTCAAG
>JBIPOX010000093.1:0-5605 GCA_044378785.1 Novosphingobium sp. | reverse complement strand
GCGCGCCTGCTTGGCCGCCCGCTGGTCGAGCCGGGTGCGAACTGGCTCGCCGCGCTATGGCGTGCCCCGCAAGTGATCCTCGCGCACGGAACCGAGGCGGACCCGGTGTTTTTCTTCGGCAATCGCGCTGCGCTCGCTTGCTTCGAGACCGACCTCGACACGCTGCTGGCCATGCCCTCGCGCCTTTCGGCCGAAGCGCCCTTGCGAAAGGAGCGGCTGGCGATGTTCGATCGGGTTCAGGCGCACGGCTTCATCGACGACTATGCCGGCGTGCGGATCAGCACCAGGGGGCGGCGGTTCCGCATCGAGCGCGGCGTGGTCTGGACGGTGACCGATGAGGCAGGCGTGCTGATCGGTCAGGCCGCGACCTTCTCGGTATGAACCGCGCCGATCACCAGGTGGTCGCGGCGCTGCGCGATCTGGTGGCGGGCAGCGCGTCGCTCGTGGTGCTGGGGATTTGCGGCGCGCAGGGCAGTGGCAAATCGACGCTGGCTGCTGCTTTGGCCGTGGAGCTGGAAGCCAGGGGCAAGCGCTGTGCGGTGCTCTCGATCGACGATTTCTACAGGACGCGGGCCGAACGCAAGCGCCTTGCCAGCACAGTGCATCCGCTCTGCATCACCCGGGGACCGCCGGGCACCCACGATATTGCGCTCGCGCTTGAAGTGCTCGACGCCTTGCAGGCGGGCAGGCCAGTGCGCTTGCCGCGTTTCGACAAGGCGCGCGACGATCGCAGGGCCGCTAGGGACTGGCCAAGCGCGCCATCACATTGCGATGTGATCGTATTCGAGGGATGGTGCCTCGGCGCGCGCGCGCAATCCGGCGAGGCCTTGCTGCAACCGGTCAATGGGCTCGAAGCCGGGCAAGACCCGGACGGGACCTGGCGGCGCTATGTCAACGCGGCGCTGGCCGGACCTTATCAGGACCTGTTCGCCCGGATCGACCGGTTGGTCCTGCTTGCTGCGCCGGGTTTGGAGGTGGTGGAGGGCTGGCGCTTGCAGCAGGAGCAGGAACTGCGCGCGGCCAATGGCGGGCAGGGCGGTATGGACGCCGCGCAGATCGCCCGCTTTGTCGCCCACTATGAGCGGATCACTCGCCATGTGCTCGCCGAGATGCCGGGCCGCGCGGACCTTGTGGTTTGGCTCGACGCCGCGCGCCGGGTCGTGGCCATGGACCGTTCAGCCTGAACCTGCTCTAGAAAGTTCGCAATGAACGATGAATTCGACGCACTCGACGAACTGGGCCTGCTCGATGATGAGGAGATCGAGCTGGATCGCGCCGCCCTTATGCTGAGCGCGCTCGACCATGAAGGGGTCGATCTCGAGCCGTTCCACGACCTGCTCGACGCAATTACCGAGCGGCTCGACGTGGTCTCGGCGCAGTCCGACACGCTGGAGCAGCAGGCATCCGCCTTGAAGCAGGTTCTGGCCGACGAATATGGCTTTATCGGCGATGCCGGTGCCTATGACGCGCCGATCAATGCCGACCTGATCCGGGTGCTCGAACGCAAGCAGGGTCTGCCGGTCAGCCTGTCGATCCTTTATGTCTCGGCGGCACGGCGAATGGGCTGGAGCGCCTGGGCGCTCAACACGCCGGGCCACGTACTGGTGCGGTTGGGAGCCAAGCGCTTCATGCTGCTCGATCCGTTCCATGGCGGCGCGCCGGTGACCCGCAACCAGCTCGAGGCGATGGTGCGCGGTTTCTCCGGGCAAGAGATCGAACAGCACCCCGAATACCTTGCGCCGATTCCCAACCGCGCGGTGCTGGTCCGCCTGCTGACCAATCAGGCTTCGCGCGCGATGCTGGCAGGCGATGCCGACCGGGCACTGGCGCTGCATGAGCGGATGGCGCGGATCGCGCCTGAGTATCCCGAGGTGTGGTGGTCGCTCGCCCAGGCGCAGCTTGAGCTTGGCGAGCGTGAGGCGGCGCGTGCCTCCCTGAGCGCCATGCTCGAGGTGACCCGCGACGAGGCGCGGCGCAAGGCAGTGACGGACCTGCTGGATCAGATCGCGGCAGGCTAGTGGGTCATGCGCAACCCAGCATGTCCGCCAGTTCGACGAAGCTGGCCGCAGACCATTCCCAGTCCTGCGCGGCGTGGGCGTCCGGGGCAGGCGCGCCGCCGCGTTCCTCGGGCCGTTCGACATAGGCAGTCAGCAGCCCGCAAGCGCGCGCAGCGGCAAGATCGGAATGATGCGCCGCGACCAGGCACAGCTCGCCCGGCTCAAGCCCCAGCGCTTCGGCGGTGGCGAGATAGGCGCGCGGATGCGGCTTGTAGAAGCGGGCAAATTCGGCACCCAGGATCGCGTCCCACGGCAGGCCGCCGTGGCGCGCCATCGCTACCATCATCGCGACGTTGCCGTTCGACAGGCTAGCGATAGGGAACCCCTGCTTGAGGCGGGTCAGCCCCTCGACTGCGTCGGGCCAGGGATCGAGCCGGTGCCAGGCGCGGTTCCAGTCAGCCAGCGCCGCCTCGCCCAGGTCGGCGGGATCGAGTCCGTATTCGCGCAGCAGGTCTTCAAGGTTCTCGCGGTGCAGCACGTCCAGCAGGACGAAGGGCCGCTCGCCCGCGTTGACGCGCCGCATTGCCGGGACATAGCGCGCACGCCAGCCGTCGGCGAAGGCGCCCGGATCGATGTCGGCGCGGCACAGCCGCTCGAGAAACGGACGCGATTGCCGCGCGACCGAACCGCGCCAGTCGACCACTGTTCCGAATACGTCGAAACCGAGCGACTTGGGCAGTCTTGCGGTCATGCGCTGCCCGCTACTCGCTGTCGGGCGACCAGCCCATGGCGTTGAAGGCCATCTGCTTGGCGCGGTCCATGTCATAGCGCATGCGGGTGACGATGTTTTGCGCATATAGCCCACCGCCCGACAGGAGCAGCCCGGCATAGCGCGCGCCGCCCTGGGCGCTGATGGTCAGATCGTGGACGGCGTGGAACAGGCGGGTGCGATAGGCTCCGTCAATCGATTGCTTCGTGCCCATGTACTTGCGTACTAGATGGCCGATATCGGCATTTTCGAGGTCGCGCATCGAAGGCGCGGTGATCGCCGATCCGCCGGCAATGTCGAGCAGGTGGCGGACCATCAGCATGTAATTGGCCGCGCCGTGATACTTGCCGGCGTTGGTGTAGATCTCGCTGGGCGCAAGCACGCCGCTCTCCAGCTTGGCGGCATGCATCATCGAGGCTTCGAGGCTGGCGCGCAGCAAGGTGGCATGGATGACCATCTCGGAGATCTTGATCTTGACATGCTCGACCCGTTCAAGGCCGTTTGCCTCGGCAATAAGCTGGGCGAGCCCGACCATCACGTCGAAGCCATCGCACATCGAGATCATCGAGCTGGTACGCACCCACAGGCCGAGCGAATGGGCGAAGGTGGCCGCCTGCTTGACCTCGCCATCGAGGAAGATGCGCTCGGCGGGAACGAACACGTCGTCGAAAATCACGAAGCCTTGCGGCACTGCGCGCTGGAAGGCGAAAGGAAAATCGCGCGGGTCGGCACCGTCGGGCGGCGCAGCGTTCTGGACATTGATGATCGAGACGCCCGGCGCGTTGACCGGCACCGCGCAGGCGATGGCATAGTCCTCCTCACCCGGCTTCATCGCTTTGGTCGGGATCACCATCAGCTCGTGGCTCGATGCCGCCAGCGAGATGTGCAGCTTGGCCCCGCGAATGATAACGCCGCCATCGCGCCTGCCGACAACGCGCAGATAGGCGTCCTTGTCCTCCTGCATGGCAGGCGGCTTCGAACGGTCGCCCTTGGCGTCGGTGATGCATTCGGCGATGCGCCAGTCATTCTTGCGCACCTTCTGGACATAGTCCTCGACCGCGGCTGCCGCTTGCGGGCGCACCTCGGCGATGCGGTCGGCCGCGGTCAGCAGCGTCATCAGCGAGGAATAGGTGGTGTGGGTGGCGCTATCGACATGAAGAGCGGCATGGGCGCGCATTTCCTCGACCGAGGAGGCGGGCGAGAAAAAAGCCTCGCGTGCCGTCGGATCGTGCTCGAAATGGTCGTAGGTCGCCGCCGTGCGTTCGATATTCGGGCCAAAGTCGGGATGAGCAGCAAGGTCCGTCACTCGCTGCCCATGCGCATAAACCGCGCGTCCGTCCTCGAGCGAGGCGAGATAGGCCTTTCCATCCATGCGCGTAGTTTCCCCCTGTTGCCGCGCTTCGGTCAGGTCATGGCCTGCCGCCATCGACGCGGATCAAGTCCTCCGATAGCTGCCGCGCAGCGTTGGAGGCAAGGAGCAATGCCTTGGTTGCAATCGCGTCTGGCAGGTTGAGTAGTTGGTTTCGATGGGTGTAGGCTGCCACTGGCCTTCCTCGAAAGTGATGCCCTGCTTTTCAAAACCGCCGTTGTAATAAGGATCGAAGCCATAGCATTCGCTCGATATCCCGAGCCGCGCAATGCGGACCTGGGCGGCAAGCATCGCTTCGAGCGTGTCGAACTTGTAGGACAGATAGCCAGTGTGCTGAGGCGTTGTGACCAGCCGCAAGGCAGCGACCGCCTTGATGCCTATGGCCCCGGTATCGGCCAGGAACAAGCCGGACATGTCGGGGCCGAAATGGCGCCAGAACGGCTTGGAGGTCTTGTGAGCCCAGGAGCCGGTCGTGACCAGGGTGCCATCCGCCAGCACCACCTTCAGCCCGACGACGCTCTCGGCGGCAGTTCCGCCAACGCCTGAGCCGTGGAACAGGCTGTTTTGCGAAAGCGCGCCGCCGACAGTCGCGTAGGCACCCGACAGCGGCCCCCAATAGGGTGTGCGAACCCCATGCGGCGCCAACGCTTCGTACAGGTCTTTCCAGGTGCAGCCAGCCTCGACGATCACGTACATGTCGTCGGTATTGATTTCGACCACGCGGTTCATCCGCTGCATGTCGATCAACATCGTGTTTGGCTGAGCGGGCGTATAACCGCTGGTGTAGGACATGCCTCCGCCCCGTGCCACGATCGCCATGCCTGCGCGGGTCGCAACGCCCACCGCGTCGGCCAGTTCGTCGGCATTGGCCGGCCGGGCGACCAGCGCGGCAACCTCGCGGGGTCGGAAGCTCAGGTCGGTCGAATAGAATTCCCGCGATTGTTCATCGAGCAGGACATTCTCGATGCCCAATATCTGCTGGATTTGCTGGATAGCCGCACCAGTTGCACTCTCGACCACCGAGGCCATCGTATTCTCCCTTGTTCGATTCGCCACGATTGTATGCAAAATCATCATACGCGACAAGGCATGCTTGGCGGTGCGCCATTGATCGCCTAAGGGGGCCGGATGAACGAAACTGTCGAGAAACTTCCCGCAGCAGTCGAGGTCGATGCCGCTTCCCTGGTCGGCGCGGTTGCCGACGCGATTGTCGACGGCGTGATGAAGGGGCGTTATGTCCCGGGCCAACGCCTCATCGCTGCGGACCTTGCCGAGGAATATGGTGTCAGCCGCGCCCCCGTCCGCGAAGCGCTGCACATGCTGGCAGGCGAAGGCGTGGTCGAACTGATCGCCAACCGCGGCGCACGCATTCGTCGCTTGAGCGTCGAGGAGCGGGTCGAGTTTCTCGAATTTACCGAAGCGATTTGCGTGCTGGGGGTGCGGCTGGCGACCGCGCGGGCTTCGGAGCCC
>JBIPOX010000078.1:0-5971 GCA_044378785.1 Novosphingobium sp. | reverse complement strand
ACCACGCCAGCGCCAAAGCAGATCGCCAGTGCCGTGCCCAGATCGGGCTGAAGCATGACCAGCACTGCGGGCACACCTACCAGCATCAGCGCAGGCATCAGGCCGCGCCAACTACCGGTCATCGCCGGCGGCAAGTTGTTGTAAAAGGTGGCGAGCACCAGCACGATCGCAGGTTTCATGAGCTCGGAGGGCTGAAGCGTGATGAAGCCGAGATTGAGCCAGCGCTGGCTGCCGCCTCCGATTGCGCCGAGCAGTTCGACGAACACCAGCAGCACCAGTACACCGCCATAGGCGATATAGGCGAATTGCGTGAACAGCTGCTCAGGCAGGCGGGCGATAACCAGCGCCATGGCGAGGAACACTGCGTAGCGGAACAGGTGTGAGCCTGCGTAAGGTTGCCAGGAGGCACCAGCGGCCGAATGCAGCACCGCGGTTCCTAGCAGGACCAGTGCGGTCAGCGGCGCGATCGCCACCCATGGTTGGCGCGCGATCGGATCGGGGATCTGCGAAAATTTCATGGTGCTCGCACCGGAGCCGGCGCAATCGCGGTGGGCGAAGGCGAAGGCGCAGGCGCAGGCGCAGGCGCAGGCTGCGGCAATGGCATTTGCCCGGTGACAGGCGTGGTCGGCAGCGGCGTAGGTCCCGGGTCGGGACGCGGGGTCTGCGCCTGCTCGATGATCGGGCGCTGCTCGGCCTGGTCCTGGGTCTCGTCTTCCTGCGTTTCCTCGACCTCAGCCTCGTCGACCTTCGGTGCGCCCTCGCCATGAGCTGCCGAAAACGCCGCATACTTGCGACTGAGCCGCTCCTGCGCGGTGCCGCCCCATCCCCGCTCGTAGTCGTGGAGCCGCTCAAGTGCCTTTTGCGGGTCGAACAGGAACGTCATGACGTCCCGCGCGATCGGATAGGCCGAGCTCGAGCCGCCGCCATGCTCGATCGCAACCGCGCAGGCATAGAGCGGCTTGTCAAAGGGCGCGAAGGCGATGAAATGGCCGTGATCGCGGTGTTTCCACAAGCCGCTCCTGCCGTCGCTTACCGAAAGGCTGACGACCTGGGCGGTGCCGGTCTTGCCGGCCATCTTGATCTCGGGGATCGGCAACCGCGCTCGCCCCGCCGTGCCGGGGCCGTTGACCACGTCCGACATCGCCTGATGAATGAAGTCGATGTGCTCCTTGGGGATGCCAAGCGATTCGAAACGGGGTTTCTCATCGCTGTGGATCAGCCGGGGCATGACCTTGAGTCCATAGGCAAGGCGGCTCGACATCACTGCCTGCTGGAGCGGATTAACCAGCATGTAGCCCTGGCCGATGGTGGCATTGACAGTGTCGAAGGTTTCCCACGGCTTGCCGAACTTGCGCTGTTTCCAGGCCGGATCGGGCACCGTGCCATAGGACTGGCCAAGCACCGGAAGCGGAAATTCCTGCCCCATGCCCATTTCCCGGCACATCGCGGCAATCGCTTCCATCCCGATCTTCTGGGCGAAGTGATAGAAATAGACATCGCAGCTCTGGTAGATGCCCTTGGCCATGTTGACTTGACCGTGGCCGCCACGCGCCCAGCAGCGGAATACGCGGTCACCGACCCGCAGCCCGCCGCCGCAGAACACCGATTCCTCCGGGTCCAGCCCGGCGCGAAGAAACGCCAGCGCAACCGCTGGCTTGACTGTCGAGCCCGGCGGATAGAGGCCGCGCAGCACCTTGTTGCGCAGGGGGACATGATCGTCCTCGCTCAGCATCTGCCATTCGATCCGGCCAATCCCGTCCGAAAAGCTGTTTGGATCGAAGCTGGGCATCGAGGCTGCGCACAACACGTCACCGGTGTGGCAATCCATAACCACGCAGGAGCCCGACTCAAGGCCTATGCGCCGTGCGGCATAGTCTTGCAGTGGGCCGTCGATAGTCAGTTTGACAGGCCTGCCGGGCACGTCCTCGCGGGTCTCGAGGTCACGCACGACCCGGCCTGCGGCAGTGACTTCGGCTCGGCGTCCGCCGGGCTGGCCTCGCAGGTCCGTCTCGAAGCGTTTCTCGATGCCGTCCTTGCCGATCTTGAATCCGGGGGTAATAAGCAAGGGGGCCTTTTCCTCGGCTATCCAGTCCTCGCGCGAGGCGGTGCCGACATAGCCGAGCAGGTGGCCGACCGATGGCCCGGTCGGATAATAGCGCGAAAAGCCGCGTTGGGTGACTACACCGGGCAGGTCCGGCAAGCGCACGCTGATCGCCGCGAACCGGTCCCAAGCCAGTCGCGAGGCGACCTCGACCGGAGCAAATCCGCTCGACTTGTCGATCTTGTCCGTGAGGTCGCGAACCTGCAGCGGGCTGAGGCCAAGCAACTCGGTAAGGATTGCGATGATGCGGTCGTGATCGGTCATCCGATCGGGGATGACGTCGACCCGGAAATCCGCCCGGTTCGAAGCCAGCGGTCTGCCGTTGCGATCAAGGTTGACCCGGTTGCTTTCGGCCTGCAGCACGTACTTCTCGTTTTCGGCTATCGCCAGATAGGCGAGGCGTCCAGCGAGCAGCGCTCCGATCCCGCCCTGCAAGGCACCGAGCACCATGGTCCGGCGATCGAAGCTGTTGCGAAGCGAGGCCGAAGTGATCGACCGCTTGCCAAAGATCATTGCCCCAGTTCCACGATGGGGGTCAAACGCGCACGGTCGGTCAGCGCTACAATGCGGCAGATCAGCGGATAGGCGAGGATCGAAATCAGGATTTGCGGCACTATGAACAGCAACGAGGTTGTGGCGAAGGCCATGTTGGCAAGGACCAACGAAGCTATTGCATAGGTAGCGATCAATGCCGAAGAGACCAGCCATTCGGTTGCAAAGCCGCGCCAGGGAATCCGGGTTTCCACAAGATCGAGCGCGATCGCGGCAAGCGACCAGAGGAGCACGGCGGTGCCGAACGGCTGGCCGCTGTAAAGGTCGTCGATCACGCCCAAAGGCAGTCCCGCCCATAACGGCAACAGGCCCGGGCGCAATTGTCGCCAGGCGACGAAGACCAGAAACCCGAGCGGTGGCATGATCGGCGCCGAAGCAATGACGAGGATGGTCGCAAACATCGAGCCGAGCGCGACCGAAATCCAGGGCACCGAATTGGCGAGCAGTGGCGAAGGCACCCGGTTGATCCGGCTGCGCATTGCCCGGCGACGGGCGCGCATCTGCCGCGTCTCGTTCATCGCGGCGCTCCGTTGCTTGCCGGAGCAGGGGTTGCCGCGCCGGCCGGCGTCGGTTCGTCGGCGGGCGGTTCTGGCGGCAGGATCGCGCTCACCGGTTCTACAATGACATAGTCGGTCGCCGCCGGATCGCTGAGCACGCGCGCGCGCGCGCCGTCGCTGGTCAGTTCGCTTACCACTGCGACCGGAATTCCGGTACGGTACAGCCCTCCAGCACCCGATGTCACGACGACATCGCCTTTCTTGAGCGGGTTGATTCCGATGTCGATCAAGCGGACCTGGATCGTGCCGTCACCCCGTCCTTGGGCAAATGCGGCGACGTCATCGTCGGCGCGGCGCACCGGCACAAGGCTGCCGGTATCAGTCAGCAAAAGCACGCGCGCGCTGCTTGGTCCGACTTCGAGTATGCGCCCGACGAGGCCAAGCGACGAACGTACCGGCATTCCGACCGTCACGCCCTGATTGCGGCCGACCCCGATCACGGCGATGCGGCGCGAACTCGCTGCGCTTGAGCCGATCAGGCGAGTGACTGCGACGGGCCTAGCTCCGGTTTCAGCCAGGCCGAGCAGCCGTTTGAGCCTCCGGTTCTCGGCCTTGATCGCCTTGGCCTCGACCAATCCGGCCTGGGCTTCGGCGAGGTCCTTGCGCATCGCTTCGTATCGGGTTCCGGCCAGAATGTAGCCTTCGAGAGTCGCAAAGACACCGCGCCCGGCCTGCCGCGCGCCCGCGCCTGCTTCTGCCGCAGGTTGGGCAACTCCCAAGGCGAGCGAGCGCGGCGTGGAAAACAGATCGGGATTGCGGATGGAAATAATCAGCAGCGCAGCACCTATCAGCGCCCCCAGCAAGCCTGCCAGGTAACCGAAGAAGGTGCTGTATTGCGCCCTGCGGGAATAACCGGAGCGCCGGTTAGCCGGCGGCGCCATGAGTTGAGTTCTCCCTCGTACAATCGCAGTCGATCATGCCCGCGAAGGCATGGCTTTGCGAGGGGCAATCATGCCGTCATCAACACTCCGCGATACACCGGATCTTCCATAGCCCGGCCGGTGCCCAGCGCCACGCAGGAAAGCGGGTTTTCCGCGACACTGACAGGAAGACCGGTTTCCTCGCTCAGGTACACGTCGAGGCCCTGGATCATTGCGCCTCCGCCGGTCAGGACGATGCCCTGGTCGACAATGTCGGCAGCCAGTTCGGGCGCGGTGTTCTCTAGCGCGATGCGCACGCCTTCGACGATCTGGCCGATCGGTTCGGACAGGGCTTCAGCAAGATTGGCCTGGGTTATCGAGATTTCCTTGGGAACCCCGTTCACCAGATCGCGGCCCTTGATCGAGAAGGTTTCGCCCACGCCGTCGGCAGGCACGGTGGCAATGCCATAGTCCTGCTTGATCCGTTCGGCGGTGGCATCGCCGATCAGCAGATTGTGATGGCGACGCACATAGCTGATGATCGATTCGTCCATCTTGTCGCCGCCGACCCGCACCGAGGTGGTGTAGGCAAGGCCGCGCAACGACAGCACCGCGACTTCGGTCGTCCCGCCGCCAATGTCGACGACCATTGAACCGACCGGCTCTGTAACTGGCATGTCGGCACCGATAGCGGCCGCCATTGGTTCGAGAATCAGGTAGACTTGGCTTGCACCTGCGTTCGAGGCGGCGTCGCGAATCGCGCGGCGTTCGACCGATGTCGAGCCGGATGGCACGCAGATGACGATCTCGGGATAGCGGAACAGGCTCTTCTTGCCGTGGACCTTGCGGATGAAATGCTTGATCATCTCCTCGGCAATTTCGATGTCGGCGATAACGCCGTCGCGCAGTGGCCGGATCGCCTCGATGTTGTCGGGGGTCTTGCCCATCATCAGTTTGGCGTCGTCGCCAACTGCCTTGACCTTCTTGATTCCATTGATGGTTTCAATGGCCACCACTGACGGTTCGTTGAGCACGATGCCGCGGTCCTGCACGTAAACCAGGGTGTTAGCCGTGCCGAGATCGATCGCCATGTTCTGCGATCCGAACTTGAAGAATTTAGAGAGGAATGATGACATCGGCGCAATTTTCCGCATTCATTTTTTTGCGAGCGAACGACCGGCGAGGAGGCGCTCGGCAATGTCACTCGATAGGATTGGAAGCGGTGCCCTTAGCCGATGGATTGGCGAAACGCCAAAAATTTGTGGCGAAAACAGGGGACGAAAACGCAGGCCGTCTCGAATTGTGCGCCATTGGTCGTTAGCTCCCGGAAAATGCCTTTAATCCGCCGCCTCCCCGAAGAACTCGTCAACCGGATCGCAGCTGGCGAGGTGGTCGAGCGACCCGCCTCGGCGCTCAAGGAAGTCGTTGAGAATGCAATCGACGCGGGCGCTTGCAACATCACGGTTCGACTGGCTGCTGGCGGGCTCGATCTGATCGAGGTCACCGACGACGGCTGCGGCATGACCTCTGCGGAAATCGCCCTGGCGCTTGAACGTCATGCCACCTCAAAACTGCCCGAAAGCCTCGTCGGAGCAGACGGGCATATCGAGCGAGTCACTACACTTGGCTTTCGCGGAGAAGCGCTACCCTCGATTGGCAGTGTCGCGCGCCTGACGATTGAGAGCCGCGCGCAAGGCGCGCCCGAAGGCTGGCGGCGCATTGTCGATCACGGTGCCTTGATCGCAGACGAGCCTGCCGCCTTGCCGCCGGGGACGCGGGTGCGGATCGAGCAGCTGTTTGCCCGGGTTCCCGCCCGGCGCAAGTTCCTGCGCTCCGAACGGGCCGAATATGCCGCCTGCCGCGATGTCGTGCGCCGCCTTGCCATGGCACGGCCCGATCTC